>CAYZAF010000127.1:0-2374 GCA_964476435.1 uncultured Syntrophaceae bacterium | reverse complement strand
GCTCGCCATAGCGAGGGCGATGTTGGCGAACCCTGAGATTATCCTGATGGATGAGCCGTCGGAGGGCCTTGCTCCGATCGTCATCGAGTCGATTGGAGACGTCATCATGGAGCTCAAGAAAAAGGGGCTATCGATCCTTCTGGTGGAGCAGAATGTGCCGCTGGCTTTGAGCGTGAGCGACTATGTCTACATACTGCATAAGGGTCGCATTGTGCACGAATGCAGCACGGCTGATCTCGCCGAGAATGAGGCGATACTGACAGAGTATATCGGGGTCTCGAAAATATGAAAGATCGATGGAGTCAACACGCGGAAGCGGGTGTTCTTCCCTGAAGGCTCCTGGTATGATCGCTTCAGCCTCAAGGAACGTCAGTACGCGGGGGCGTAGGAATATGGAAAGAGTCGTGAGAACCGTGTGCCAGGGATGCCACTCCGAGTGCGGCGTGCTCGTCCAGGTGAGCGAAGGGAAGGTTATCGGGATAAAGGCCGATCCCGACCACCCTTCGAGCAGGGGCTTCATCTGCATAAAAGGGAGAAAGTACGCCGAGGTCGCCAACCATCCTGACCGCCTCAAGCATCCCCTCAAAAGGAAAGGCGGCAAGGGTGAAGGCAAATGGGAGAGGGTCACGTGGGACCAGGCCCTTGACGAGATAGCGGCGGGGCTGACAGCGATCAAGGAGCGATTCGGGGCAAGCTCCATTGCCACCTTCCACGGCACGGCCCCAAGACAGTCGCTTTTTTCGTGCAGGCTCCTCGCCGCCGCCCTTGGGACGCCCAACGTCGGTAACACCGATCTTCACATCTGCTACGCGCCTTCGATAGTTGCCGAGATTGCCACATATGGGTGTTCGGTCCTCCAGGAGGAAGGCCCCGACTACCTCTCGTCCAAGTGCATCTTTGCCTGCGGGGCCAACCCGCTGTTATCCCATCCGCCACGAGGAAGAGACCTGATCGAAGGGGTCAGAAAGAATGGCGCGAAGCTCATTGTGGTCGATCCACGCCGCACAGCCCTCGCCGCGCAGGCGGACATGTGGCTGCAAATAAGGCCGGGAGCGGCCGTGGCTCTTATCCTCGGCATGCTCAACACAATCATCTCCGAAGGGCTCTACGACAGGGAATTCGTGGAGGGGTACTGCCACGGTTTCGAGGATCTGAAGAGGCACATAGAAAGATATGTGCCGGAGAGCCTGGAAGCCATTACCTGGGTTTCGGCTCGGGAGATTAGGGAAGCTGCCCGTCTCTTCGCCGGGACGCATCCCGGCGTGGTCCATCACCGGGTCGGCACCGAGCAGGATATCAACTCGACCCAGACGAACCGCAGTCTGGCGATCCTCGCCGCCATCACGGGCAATTTGGGCGTGAAGGGCGGGAACCTCCTCCCCACTCACGTACCCGGCTACATCCCGACACGGGGCGTAACCGGCTTCTCTCACCTGCCTGCCGAGACGGGCCGAGGCCGCGTTGGCAGAGAGCAGTTTCCGCTCATCTCCGGCCCGGAGGCTTCCTTTATCTTCGTTCACCCCGCCCTTGTAGCTCGCGCCACACTGACAGGCGAACCTTACCCCTGGAAGGCCCTCTTTGTCGCCGGGGCAAATCCGGTCGTGAACATGCAGAACACCCGCCGCACCTGGGAAGCGTTCAAGGCCCCGGAATTGTCCGTCGTCGTAGATTTCTTCATGACTCCGACGGCGGAAACCGCCGACTACGTATTGCCCGCGACGACCTGGCTTGAACGCGAGGAATGCTGCGACGAGCAGTACATGGGCTGTGCGGTGGCCAGGCAAAAGGCGATTGAACCAGTAGGCGAGAGTCGCGATGACATGGAGATAATAATCGACCTCGTAAGAAGACTGCCTTGGGCTGACCGGCAGCGTCTACCCTGGAAGTCCACCATTGAGTTCAACGACTGGAGGGTCAAGGGCATGGGTATGACCTTTGACGAATTTAAAAGGAGAGGGTACGTCTCTGTGGAACCCGCCTATTACCAATACAAGAAAGACGGTTTCAGAACGCCGACAAAGAAGGTCGAGATTTATTCCACCCTGTTTGAGAAATACGGGTACGAACCACTCCCC
Organism: uncultured Syntrophaceae bacterium; assembly: GCA_964476435.1. GTDB lineage: Bacteria > Desulfobacterota > Syntrophorhabdia > Syntrophorhabdales > WCHB1-27 > CAVVNC01. The sequence continues at coordinate 299 of CAYZAF010000127.1, read as the reverse complement.
ATCTACGTCGAGCCTCCTGAAAGCCCTTTCAGCACCCCGGAGCTGATGGAATCATATCCGTACATTCTCATCACCGGAGGACGGACCATCGAGTACTACCTGTCGGCAGGCAGACAGATCAAGTCCTTGAGAGACCGCAGGCCCGACCCGGAGATAGATATCCATCCGGCTGCCGCGGCACGCGCGGGGTTCGCGGAAGGCGACTGGGTTTGGGTAGAAACTCCTCAGATCAAAGGGGAGCGGGCCCGATTTAAGGTGAGGTTCTTTGAGGGCATCGATCCGAGGGTGGTCCATGTCCC
>CAYZAF010000126.1:0-2900 GCA_964476435.1 uncultured Syntrophaceae bacterium | reverse complement strand
GTCCGGAGCAGCCGTTATGATCACCTTCGCATCGAGGGGGTGGCCGATCACCTTTTCCACTCTTTTTTCCTCTATCTTCTTGTTCACCGATTCCCTGATCGTCCAGACCCTCTCCCACGCCCCTTCGAGTATGTCATCGATCAAGGAAGGATCTGCCTGGGGAAAAGCAGCGAGAAAGACCGAATCTTCAGCAACAAGGGGCCTGATGTAAGACCACATCTCCTCGGTCGTGAAGGAGAGGATGGGTGCTGCAAGCCTCAGGAGCGCTATGAGCGCCTCAAAGACCACTTCCTGGGAGGCCTTTCTCTTTACTGAATTCTTCCTCTCCACATACATGCGGTCCTTGATGATGTCGAGGTATAGGGCGCTCAGGTCTATGGCGCAGAAGTTGTGGATACTGTGGTAGATCGTATGGAACGTGTAGCTTTCATACGCCTCCCTGACCTTCCTGATGAGCTTCTGGAGCCTCGATAGGAGCCATCGGTCGAGAGAGGAAAGCTCCTCGTACGCCACCTTGTTCCTGTCGGAACGGAAGTCCTCGTCGATGTTCGCGTGAAGGAATCGGAACGTGTTCCTGATCCTCCTGTATGTCTCGATGAGACGATCGATGATCTCCTTCGACATCCTCACGTCGTCCCGGTAGTCCTCGTAGGTGACCCACAGCCTCAGGATCTCCGCCCCGTATCTTTCTATGATCTCGGACGGGGCGATGCCTGTTCCCGAGGACTTCGACATCTTCACGCCCTTGGCGGCCAGGGTGAACCCATGGGTCAGGACAGACTTATACGGCGCCGTGCCCTCGTTGCCCACAGAGACGAGGAGCGAGCTGTGGAACCACCCCCTGTGCTGATCGCTCCCCTCGAGGTACATGTCGGCAGGGAATCTCAGCTCTTTCCTCTTCTTCAGGACCGCGGCAAAGCTGGAGCCCGAGTCGAACCAGACGTCCAGGATGTCCTCTTCCTTGGTAAACGTGGTGTTGCCGCACGTACAGGTGACCCCTTCAGGGAGGAAGTGGGAAGCATCCTTTTCGAACCAGATGTCTGCCCCGTGGATTCTCACTTCATCGGCGATCCGCGCGAAGGTCTCGCGGCTCCAAAAGGGCTTCCCGCAGGCCTCGCAATAGAATATGGTAATGGGCACGCCCCATGTCCTTTGCCTTGAGATGCACCAGTCAGGCCTCACGGCAAGCATGTTGTATATCCGGTCCCTGCCCCATGCGGGGATCCACAGTACCTTGTCTATCTCAGCGAGCGATCGCTGCCTCAAGCCCCTTCCGTCCAGGGAGAGAAACCACTGCTCGGTTGCCCTGAAGATGATGGGCTTCTTGCACCGCCAGCAATGGGGATAGGCGTGCTCGGTCTCCTCGGAAAAGAAGAAGACGCCCAGCTCTTTGAGCTTTTCCAGAATCACCGGGTTCGCCCGGAACACGTTCATGCCCGCGAAGAACGGCACGTCGCTTGTCAGCTCTCCCTTCTCATTGACTGGGGAGTAGACGTCAAGCGAGTATTCGAGGCCGGTGGCATAGTCCTCCTCTCCGTGTCCCGGTGCGATATGGACTGCCCCCGTGCCCACGTCCTTGGCAACGTAATCGGCGAAAACCACGAGGGAGGTCCTGTCGATGAAAGGATGCCTGAAGGGCTGCTGCCGGAGGGTTTCTGGGGAGAGTTCCCCCAGGATACGCCAGTCCTTGATGCCAGCCTTAGCCATGATATCGGCGGCGAGATCCGACACGGCTATGAGGATGTCGGTTTTCGTCTCTATGGCAACGTAGGTAAACCCTGGGTTGATGGCTATGGCGAGGTTTGCGGGCAGGGTCCAGGGGGTCGTCGTCCAGATGAGCATGGATATAGGCTTGTCCGGGTAATCCTTGAAGACCTCGCCCCGGGAGGCGAGGGGGAACTTCACGTAGACAGAGGTGGACCTGTCCGTCTCGTACTCGATCTCCGCCTCTGCCAGGGCAGTCCTGCAGTTGATGCACCAATAGACGGGCTTCTTTTTCCTGTATACCTCTTCCCGCTCGAAGAACTTTGCCATCTCCTCGATGATAATGGCCTCGTAGTCGAAATCCATGGTGACGTAGGGCTGCTCCCAATCCCCGATGATGCCAAGCCTCTTGAATTCGGACCTCTGGATGTCGAGGAACCGAGCCGCATACGTGCGGCAGTAGGCTCTCACGTCCATCTTGGTCAAGGCCTGATGCTTCGCCTTCAGCTCCTTCTCCGCCTGGTGCTCGATGGGCAGGCCATGGCAGTCCCAGCCCGGCACGTAGTCGGAGCGGAAGCCAGACATGAACTTGGATTTTACAATGATATCCTTCAGTATCTTGTTGAGGGCATGGCCGAGGTGGATATTCCCGTTCGCGTAAGGGGGACCGTCGTGAAGCACGAACTGAGGATCTTTTGCATGGAGATCGATGAGCCTCCCATAGAGGTCGATGTCATCCCAGAACTGCAGTATCTGCTTCTCCTTCACTGGCAGATTGCCCCTCATGGGGAAGTCGGTCTTCGGAAGGTTGAGCGTCGACTTATAATCCATCCCGTATCCTTTCTCTAAACCATTCCACGTCCACGTCATCGAAAACGGCATCCGTCTGTTCGAGCTTACGGAGGAGGGATTGGTCGCCCTTCCTGAGGGTTTTCGTCAGCCCATAATGCTCGAGCATGCGCCGAAGATCCTCGAATGCCTTGTAATGGCCTAGGAACCTCGATTTCCCATAGTCGGCGGCGGTCCCCGTCGTTATGAGGAACTGCCAGTCAGACGACTGGAGGAGGAGAAGCTCTCTTGCCATCTGCCGCAGGATGCGCGATCCCGTCTCGTCGGCCGATCCCCTCTCCAGCGCATCGGCCATCAGTTGTTCCGCGCGGCGGATGCTTTCCCACGTCCAGGCAGTCTCGACATTG
>CAYZAF010000125.1:0-4793 GCA_964476435.1 uncultured Syntrophaceae bacterium | reverse complement strand
GATGAACAAAAAAGAGAATGCCGGGGATCGCAGGAAGAAAAAGAAGAGACTTCTCAGGGAGCAGGTGTACGTCGCCATTAAAAGCGCGATCATCGGTGGAGAATTCGACCCGGGCCGGAGACTGATAGAGGAGAAGCTGGCAGCGGACATGAAGACGAGCCGGACCCCCGTGAGGGAGGCCATTCAGAAGCTCGAGAAAGAGGGACTCATTTACCGGCTCCCGAGGGGTGGTTTTGCGGTCAAAGGCGTCACGGAGGAGGAAGTGGAGGAGGTGTTCGGCTTAAGGGGCATCCTCGAGGGGTATGCAGGCTTTCTCGCTACGGAGAGGATGGACGAAAACGAGCTTGCATCCCTCGAAAAGATCATTGCCCTGGAAGAGGCTTGTCTTTTGGACATGAACACGGAGGAGTTCATCCGCCTCGATGGGGAGTTCCACGACGTCCTTTACAGGGCAGCCAAGAACAACCGGCTGTACAACCTTCTCCATGACCTGCGCGATTACATCTACCGCTACAGGATTATCATTATGCGGTACCAGAGAAAGCCCCACCTCGCCGTAAAGGACCACAAGGAGATGGTCAACTCCATAAGAAGCAAGAGTGCGAAGCAGGTGGAAAAGCTCGTAAGAAAGCACATGACGAGGGGCAAAGAGGTTATCAAGAAGAAGATACGGCAGGATCAGGAACCGAGAATTTGAGCATCCACCGTGGAAAAATCCGCGGTCGTCTTGCGCTGTGCCGTCCATCCGGTCCGGGCAATCCGGACAAAGCGGGGCAATTCTACTCGAGGAGGAAACCGTGTCAAAGATAGTGGAAGCATGGGTCGAGGAACAGGCAAAGCTGACGAAACCGGACCGAATACACTGGATCCAGGGCACAGAAGAGGAAATGAGGCACCTGGTAGATGTAGGCATCAACGAGGAAAAGATCAACGCACGGCCCACTTTTCAGATTCTTAATCAGACTGCATTCCCCAACTCTTACCTTCACCGCAGCCACCCCACCGACGTGGCAAGGACGGAACACCTCACCTTCGTCTGCCTGCCGAAGAAGGAAGATGCGGGTCCCAACAACAACTGGATGGAACCGGGAGAGGCGCGCAAGATGCTCGCACCTCTCTATGACGGGTGCATGCGCGGAAGAACCATGTACGTCATACCCTACATGATGGGCCACCCTGATTCCCCCTACGCGCGGCCTTGCATCCAGATCACGGATTCCGTCTACGTCGCGGTGAGCATGTACATCATGACGAGGGTGGGGAAGAAGGTGCTCGACGTGATCGATGTGCGGGGAGACTTTGTGAAGGGCCTCCATTCGATCGGCGACCTCGATCCCCAGAGGCGCTACATCATGCATTTCCCCCAAGACGACCTCGTCATGAGCGTAGGTTCGGGCTACGGCGGGAACGCCCTCCTCGGGAAGAAGTGCATATCCCTGAGGATCGCCTCTTACCTGGGCTTTCAGCAGGGCTGGCTCGCCGAGCACATGATCATCATGGGCGTGCAGGACCCTGACGGGGACATCACCTATCTCATGGGCTCCTTCCCGTCAGCCTGCGGCAAGACGAACCTCGCCATGCTCGATCCGATCATGAAAGGTTACAAAGTATGGACCCTGGGCGACGACATCGCGTGGATCAACATAGGTCCCGATGGGAGGTTATATGCGATAAACCCTGAAGCAGGGTTTTTCGGCGTAGCTCCGGGGACATCCGACAAGACCAACCCCTACATGATGAAGACCTTGAGAAACGACAAGTTCTATCCCACGCTCTTCACCAATACGGCCTTGGACACGGAGACCAACTCGCCCTGGTGGGAGGGGCTGACCGACAAGGCTCCTGCCCGCTTGCTCGACTGGCAAGGGAACGCGTACGACGGCGCGAGCGGCGGCAACGCTGCCCATCCCAATTCGCGCTTTACCGTTTCCATCTACAACTGTCCGACCCTTTCACCGGAGGCGGACAATCCAAAAGGTGTGCCCATTTCGGGCATACTCTTCGGGGGGAGGAGATCGGACACGATCCCGCTCGTCTGCGAGAGCTTCGACTGGGAGCACGGCGTATTCCGGGCCTCGGCAAACGGGTCTGAGACGACCGCGGCTGCCACGGGCAAAGCAGGCGTCGTGAGGCGGGACCCCATGGCCATGCTCCCCTTCTGCGGCTACAATATGGCAGACTATTTCGGCCACTGGCTCTCCCTAGGCGCCAAGATGACCTACCCGCCGAAGCTCTTCTTTGTCAACTGGTTCAAGAAGGACAAGGACGGAAAATTCATCTGGCCCGGCTTCAGGGACAATTCCCGCGTCATCAAATGGATGGTCGACAGGATAAAGGGGAAGGTTCCGGCCAGAAAGACCCCTGTGGGGCTCATGCCACGAATGGAGGATTTCAACATGGAAGGGCTCTCGCTGCCAGCCGGTGTCATGGACAAGCTCTTTGAGCTTGACAAGGGGGAGTGGCAGAAGGAGGCAGCGGAGATCGAGGCCTTCTACGGCCAATTCGGGGACAGGCTGCCGAAGGCCCTGGCAAAGAAGCTGGCAGAGGTGAAGGAGAGCTTCAAATAGTCTTAAGGGGGCCGGATACGCTACCGATTGAAAGCCGCGGGCGCCTTCCCAAGCCCGCGGCTTTTTTTGTGCGCCCTGCAAGGCCGGCCATAGAACCTTGGGGGGTAGGATTCCCGGCAACGTATCCGGCGGTCTGGAGTCGCAGGGACATCCCGTCGGGGCAACAGGGGTGCCCCAGATCGTGGAGCTGTTCTGGCACCTGACCAATCGCGCAGGCAGGCGGCAAGTGGCCGGGGCGCGGGTCGGCCTTGCCGAGAACAGCGGCGGCACCGTCGGGGGAGACAGCGAGGGCGCTCTCTCGGTGACGATCGTGAAGGTGTAACGGAGGAAAGATGAAAGAACTGGAGACGGATGTCGTTGTCATCGCCTGCGGGATCTCCGGTCTTGCCGCCTTGGTCAGCGCGGCCGAGAACGGAGCCAGGGTAGTCGCTTTCGAGAAGGGATCGACTACGGGTGGAGCAGGCAATATGGGGGTGGGGCCTTTCGCGGTGGAGAGCAGACACCAGCGGATGAGGCAGATGACTCTCACAAAGAAGGATGCCTTCCGGATGTTCATGGATTATACCCACTGGCGCGTCGACGCCCGACTGGTAAAGGCATACATCGACAAGTCGGCGGATACCATCGACTGGCTGGAGAGAATGGGCGTGGAATTCGTCGAGCCGGCCGCTTACTTTCCCGGATCGGAGTTCACCTGGCATATCATTGACCCTGGCGGGGGATTCCGGCCAGCCCAGGCCACCGCAGGAAGGATGGTAAAACTGATGACGGACAGGGCAAAGGAGCTGGGTGCCCGGATCTTTCTCCAAACCGCGGGGAAGAGCATCCTCAAGGAGGGGAATCGCGTAAAGGGCGTGATTGCCGAAGATCGTTCGGGGGAGCCGATTCAGGTGGCGGCCAAGGCAACGATCATCGCCACGGGGGGCTTTGGGGACAACCCTGGGATGATCAAGAAGTACACGGGCTACGAGTACGGCAAAGACCTCTTTTCATTCCGGGTCCCCGGCCTCGTTGGGGACGGCATCCGCATGGCATGGGAGGCGGGCGCAGCACCTTCGGAGATCACTATGGAATTGATCTTCGGGATTCCCGGAGAAGAGACGTACGGGTTTCTCGTTCGGGCGTCCTTTCGCCAGCCTAACCTCATGGTGAACCTCCAGGGAGAGCGGTTCATGAACGAGGAAGTGGTGATGAACACGCCCTTCGCGGGCAACGCAATCGCACGTCAGAAGGATCGCTGCGCCGTGATGATTTACGACGAGACCATACTGAAGCATTACGTCGCGGACGGTTTCGATCTCCCCCTGTCTCTTGTGTTCACTGTGCCCATGGGAGACATCGAGGGGGCGATCGACAGCGCTATCTCCGCAGGGATCGATAATCTCGTTGTTGCCGATTCCCTGGACGAGCTTGCCGAAAAGGCGGGCATAGATCCCGAGGGATTGAAAGAAACGGTCGAAGAGTACAACAGGTACTGCGACCAGGGGCAGGATGACCTCTTCAATAAGGACCGGAGGTATCTGAGACCCCTCAAGGGGCCAAGGTTCTTTGGCGGCAAGAATTACCCGGGCGCGTACGGGAGCCTGGGAGGCATAAAGATCAACTACAAGGCGGAGGTGATGGGCAAGGATTGGAAGAAGATTCCTGGGCTCTATGCAGCGGGAAGCGACACCTGTTCCATCTATGGTGACAGCTATCCCTTTATTCTGCCGGGCAATACCATGGGGTATGCCCTGAACAGCGGTCGCATCGCAGGGGAGAATGCGTCGGCGTTCGCGAAGTGCGTGGGGTAGAGGCGAAAAGCCTGGGCAGACGAAGCCAATCGATGTTCCGGCAAGGGTCTATAAAATCAATGCCCCCGGCGCGATTTGAACGCACGGCACCAGGATTAGGAAGACTCGTTATAAGCCTTCCGGGAAATTCTGATAAGTTCTTATCTATTTGAAATTGCTCTACTATTACGACCCTGCATATGCCAACACTTTCTGTCTGGTTCTGCTCTTTTGTATGATTTTCTTGGCACGATTACACCAAAATTACACCCAAAGCATGTACATATTCACAGACAGCAGTTTGTCACCGAAATCTCAACGAGTTCTCAGGAGAGGTAGGCCAAATTTGGCGCCACACAGCGTCACCAAATTTGTATCATCCCTGCCGGGTGAAAGGACGGGGGACTTTCCCCTCCCTCTTTTGAGGGGGAAAGTTTTTTATTCAGGGGCACAC
>CAYZAF010000124.1:0-15842 GCA_964476435.1 uncultured Syntrophaceae bacterium | reverse complement strand
CGGGCGTCACGGTATGCCTCATCGAGCACAAGATGCGCATGGTAATGAGCATGTCGGACCGCATCGTCGTTCTTAACTACGGGACTAACATCGCAGAGGGCACACCCGCTGAGGTGGCAAACAACAAGCAGGTGATCGAGGCATACCTGGGGGCGCGACGTGTTGCTTAACGTCGAAGGAATACAGACGTTCTATGGGACTTTCCAGGCCCTCCGGGGCATATCCCTTGAGGTGGACGCCGGGGAAGTCGTCACGATCCTCGGCGCCAACGGCGCCGGAAAGACGACCTTTCTGAGAACCGTATCAGGCCTTCTTTCGCCGGCTTTCGGCACCATACGCTTTGGCGAGGAAAGGCTCGATGGGGTAGCGCCCGATGTCATCGTCAAGCGCGGGATCTCGCACTGTCCTGAAGGAAGGATGCTTTTCCCCGAGATGTCGGTGCAGAAGAATCTGGAACTCGGCGCATACGTGCACAGAAAGAAGAGGAGCTTCATTGAAGAGGCGAAGAACGAGGTGTACGAGCTTTTTCCCCGCCTCAAGGAGAGAAGAAAACAGGCCGCGGGCACGATGTCAGGCGGCGAACAGCAGATGCTGGCCATAGGACGGGCGCTCATGTCGAGGCCCCGTCTCCTTATGCTCGATGAGCCTTCCCTTGGCCTCGCTCCACTGGTGGTCATAAGCATCATGGACACCCTTATGGGAATAAAGGAGCGGGGCACGGCAATTCTTCTGGTCGAGCAGAATGCTGCCGAGTCCCTCCGCATCGCCGATCGCGGCTATGTGCTCGAAACAGGGAACGTCGTCCTGTCAGGGGATAGGGAACGCTTGATGAACGATGAGAAAGTGAAGCTGTCATACTTGGGTGCATGAAGCAAGGATGGAAGCGAAAAAGGGAGGAACCATGTCCGACAAGAAAGCTGTATCCAAAACCCGGAAAGGTGCAAGGCGAAAGAAGGCCTCCGGGAATAAGGTGAAGACTGTCTACAAGACCTTGGGCTTGAGCGGCGGCATCTTTGGTGCTGTTCCCTGCGCCGTGGATGTGAAGGAGGGGAAAATCATCCGGATCAGACCCCTCCATTACGATTCTAAGTACGATCCGGCTCAGTTCAACCCCTGGGAGATCACCAGGGACGGGAAGTCCCTGAAACCTCTCATGAAGGCCCTTCCTTCCCCCTTCAGTCTCGCGTACAAGAAGAGGACCTACTCGCCCAACCGGGTCAGATACCCTCTCAAGAGGGTCGATTGGGACCCCAACGGCAGTAGGAACACCCAGAACCGGGGGAAGAGCAAGTTCGTGAGGATCTCCTGGGACGAGGCTACCAATATCATCGCTGCGGAGATCAGGCGCATCCACAAGAACTATGGGCCTCTCGCCATCCTCGTTCAGGGGGACGGCCATGGGGAATGCATGTTCGTCCACGCGACCCACGGGTGTTCCACCCTGCTCCTCGACAAAATGGGAGGGTTTACCCAGCAGGTACGTAATCCCGACAGCTGGGAAGGGTGGTACTGGGGCGCCAAACATGTGTGGGGACCGGGTCTCATCGGCATGATGACCCCCTCCGACAACATCGTCAAAGACATGAGCGAGCATTCCGAGATGATGGTCCTCTGGGGCGGTGACCTCGAGGCTACGCCGTGGGGATTCAGGGGACAGTTCGCGAGCAACGTCCTCTTTTTCTGGTCGGAGATCGGCATCAAACAGGTCTATATCTGCCCTGACCTCAACTACGCTGCTGCAGTCCACGCCGATAAGTGGATCCCCATCCTGCCCAATACCGACGCGGCTCTCCAGTTAGCCATTATCTACACATGGATCAAGGAAGAGACCTACGACAAGGAGTACGTGCGGACCCACACCGTCGGCTTCGACAAGGTGCGGGCCTACGTGATGGGAGAGGAGGACGGCGTGGCCAAGACGCCGGAATGGGCCTCCGGGAAGTGCGGTGTCCCGGAATGGACCATTAAGGCCCTGGCGAGGGATTGGGCCAAGAAGATCACCTCGGTCGGTCATTATTTCGGCGGCGGCATGATTCGCGGCCCTTACTCGCACGAGCCGGCCCGTCTCGAGGTCATCCTCCTTGGGATGCAAGGGCTGGGCAAGCCAGGGGTGCACCAGGCGCAGATCACTTACCAGGGAATGCCGAAAAACGTCATGACGAAGGGGGCGGGTCACATGGGCATGTTCGCGGGCCTTGCCGGCTCCCCTGTGGGAGAACGACTCCTCAAACCTCACCGGACCACTCCGACGGCGTGGGGCAAGCAATTGATCCCCAAAACGCTCGTTGAAGAAGCTATCAACAACCCGCCCATCCACTTCTGGGGAACCGGCGGCCATGAGGTTCCCACGGAAGACCAGTTCAAGAAATATACCTATCCGATCCCTGCGGAAGAAGGGGGAACGGAGATCCACATGATATGGACAGATACGCCTTGCCGGCTTACGTGCTGGAACAACGGGAACGAAATCGGCGAGACCATGAAGAGCCCGAAGATTGAATTCATCCTTGCCCAGCATCCGTGGATGGAAAACGACTGCCTCTTTGCCGACATCATCCTGCCGGTATGCACGACCATCGAGACGGAGGACATTTCCCCCTGCATCAGGGAAGGAGACAGCTTTCAGAGCCTCATCCTTTCAGAGGCCGCGATCCCGCCCATAGGAGAGTCGAAGAGCAACTACGAGACGGTCTGCGAGATAGCGAAGAAGCTGGGCATGGTCGAGGCGGTGACGGAAGGCAGCACCGTCCCGCAGCTGATAAGGGCGGTCTTCGACGGCATGGGTTTCGACAAGCACGTGAGCTGGGAGGAGTTCGAGAAGAAGGGCTACTACGTAATCCCTGTCGCCCAAGGGTGGGAGAAAGGCGGCGCGGGACTCTACGATTTCTACAAAGATCCCGAGAAGAACCCTCTGCCGACACCGACGGGGAAACTCGAGTTCTACTCTGAAAGCCTGGCCACCCATTTCCCCGATGACCGCGAGAGGCCACCCATGCCGAGATGGATAGAGAAAGGGGAGATTCACGATGAGAACCTTTCGAGCGAAAGAAGCAGGCTCTATCCGCTCCTCCTCATGTCGAACCACAGTCGATGGAGGGTCCACGCCCAGTGCGACGACATTCCGTGGACAAGAGAAGCCACGACCTGCAAGGTGAAGGGTTTTGACGGATACCTCTATGAGGCATGCTGGATCAATCCGAAAGACGCGGAAAAAAGAGGAATCAAGGACGGCGATATCGTGAAGGTCTTCAACGAGCGGGGCGGCGTCCTTTGCGGTGCCCGCGTTTTCGAGCGGATCATGCCTGGGGTGATCTCTGTCGACCATGGGGCGCGAACAGACTACATAATCCCGGGGAAGCTCGATCGAGGCGGCGCCATCAATGCCATCGCGCCCGAAGGGATCACCTCCAAGCACTGTGCCGGCCAGGCGACGAGCGGTTTTCTCGCAGACGTCGAAAGGGTAACGCCTGAGCAGATGGGCCGGTGGATGAGCGAATATCCCGAAAGCTTCAGCAGAGAATACGATCCCGCGTCGGGCCTGCGCTTTGACGGCTGGATCAAAGAGGAGAAGCCAGTATGACAAGAAAGATATTCGTCGTAGACGTCAAGAAGTGCAACGGTTGCCACGCCTGCCAAGTCGCCTGCAAGGACGAGCACGTGGGCAACGACTGGACCCCAATCGCCAAGGCGCAACCGGAAACCGGTCAGTTCTGGATGAAACTCGAGCAGCGGGTGAGGGGCACGGTGCCGAAAGTGAAAGTGGCCTACCGACCGCACCTATGCATGCATTGCGATGAGGCGCCGTGCGTTGAGGCCTGCCCGGTCGAGGGGGTTATCTACAAGAGGCAAGACGGCCTCGTCATCATCGATCCGGTGACGTGCACGGGCTGCAGGAATTGCCTCGAAGCGTGCCCCTACAGGGTGATCTACTTCAACGAAAACCTGAATATCGCTCAGAAGTGCACGGGGTGCGCCCACCTGCTCGACGACGGCTGGAAAGAGCCGCGCTGCGCCGATGCCTGTCCCACCGGCGTCATCCGCTTCCTCGACGAAGATGAGGCGGGCGACGCCCTCTCCGGGGCCGGGGTCTGGAAGCCCGAGATAAGAGACAGGGTGAAGCCGAGGGTTTATTACCGCAACCTGCCCGGGAGGTTCATTGCAGGCACGGTCTACGACCCAAAAGAGAGGGAAGTCGTTATCGGCGCGACGTGCGTGCTCACCGACCGGGATAGCGGGAAGGTTCTCGACACGAAGACCGACAACTATGGGGATTTTTGGTTCGAAGATTTGAAAGAAGGGGTGTTCAGCCTCGATATCCGAATGGATGGCAACGTGAAATCATTTGCCGGTCTCGATGCGAGGGAAAAGGACATCAACCTTGGAGATGTACCGTTCCCTTAGAGCGTGCTCCCCATCGGGGCCGCCTGCGTGCTTTTCTTCTTGACGCTTGTTATGACGTTATTATATTATCCCTTTTAAGCGATACTACGAATAGGATTGCCCGCCTATGATACTCGATCATGGTCCGACTCCGCTCTACTATCAGCTTAGAAGCATACTGGAGGCGAAGATTCGGTCTCAAGAATTAAAGGAGAAAGAGCGTCTTCCCTCCGAAGCGGAACTCTGCCGGCAATTCAATGTCAGTCGAATAACTGTTCGTCAGGCTCTCTCCGAGCTTCTCAGAGCCGGTTTGATCTATCGCGATCGAGGCAGAGGGACTTTCATTACCGAGGGGGCCGGCTTAAGGAGGCCGGTGCTCAAGGGGTCGATTGAGGACCTTATGGTTTCCGCCCGGGGGACCAGGATAAAGGCGCTCTCCTACGGGGAAATTAACACGCCTAGAGAGCTTTCGAAGACGCTGAGAATTGGGAAGTCGGAGAAGGCGTATCGTCTCGAAATCCTCAGGCAGACGGCGAGCGGTCCTCAAGGGTATTCCCTTATCTATTTTCCGCCCAATCTGGGCGAGATGATCTCTATCGACGAAATCAAGGAGAGTACCGAGATCATTTCTTTAGTGGAAGACAAGATGGGAATCAAGGCCCAGGGGGCGCATCAGACCATCGATGTGGGAGTTGCTGACAAGCTCCTCGCAAAGCACCTCTCCGTCAAGCGAGAAACTCCGTTGCTTGTTATTAGCCGGCAATACTATACGAGAAAGGGATCTCTCATGTTCCTGGCAAAGACCTATTTCAGACCGGACCGCTTCAGGTACGAGATAGAGCTGACAAGGACATGAGCGTTTCGCTGCGGTGAATTTGGGGAAACCCGGTGAGCGTCCTTTCGCACATTCTGCTATACTCAATATCCGATATCACCGCAGGAGCATCCTACGGCATAGTCGGCGAGAGAGACTAGACAGGAGGGGCCATGAAGATTCAGAGACTCAGTACCTGTAGTTTTAAGTTCTATTCTCCTCAAGGCAAGGTGGTCATGGTAGACCCGTGGCTCACTAACGATCCGTTCTGGCCGGCATCAGAAAAAGCCCCGGAAAAGCTGGGCGAGATAGATGTCGTTGCGGTGACGCACGCCCACTTTGACCATGCTTCGGGAATAGAGGAGATAATGAGTCAAAACGAGAAGGCTTTCATCGTAGGGCAATTCGAGTACGCCATCGGGCTTCATCAGAGGGGCGTGAAAAATGCGGTGCCGATGAATTTCGGCGCCCGCATCGACCTTTGTGGCATAGGGTTCTCGATGGTTCAGGCATCGCACACAAACTCAGAGATGCTCCCGTCAGGCAAAATGGAGGCAGTGGGGGCACCCGCAGGATATGTCATCGAATTTGAAGACGGACGAAAAGTGTACGTGAGTGGCGATACCGGATTGACAGCCGAGATGAAGTTCGTCGTTGCCGATTACCACAAACCGCTCATTGCCATTCTTCCGGTCACCGGTCTTATGGTGATGGAGCCAGAGCAGGCTGCGTACGCTGCGAACGCGATAGGCTGCAAGTACGTCATCCCGTGCCACGACTTTCCGAAAGAGATACCGGATGCAGCTAACCCAGATGGGTACCGCGAGTTCCTGAAGCAGTTTCCCGTTCAGGATTCATACAAGAAGATAGAGACCTTCATGGGAATTATGCGGAAGGACTACCCTCATATAGAAGCTATTTTTGTCCCGATCGGGGGATCGGTGGACCTTTAACAGGCGTGAACGATTTGAACCGCAGGCAAGAAGCAAAGCAATAAGTCCACGAGAGGAGAGCCGTTATGCTAAAGACCCTTTTTTCGCCATTCAAGATTAAGACGATGGAACTCTCAAACAGGTTGGTCGTCGCTCCCATGGTCGTCAACTACTGCAATCCCGACGGCACTGCTACTGAAAAATGGATGACCTATTTGGAGGCAAGGGCAAAAGGCGGATTCGGCCTGATCATCACCGAAGATTTTGCAGTCGACCCAAGGGGCAAGGGCTTCTCGCGCATTCCCGGCCTGTGGAATGATTCCCAAGTAGAGGGTCATGCGGAGTTGACGCGCAGGATACATCAGCACGGCGCGAAAGTAATGGCCCAGATATACCATGCAGGGAGACAAACCTGTCACTTCGTGACGGGCGAGCTGCCCCTCGCGCCCTCCCCCATACCCTGCCCTCGCCTTCAGGAATTGCCTCTGGAACTGAAGATACCGGAGATAGAAGAAATCGTGGAGAAATTCGGAGACACTGCGCTGCGAGCGAAAAAGGCAGGGTTTGACGGGGTCGAGATCCACGGCGCTCATGGATACCTCATATCTGGATTCATGTCCGCCTATTCGAACAAGCGCACGGACAAGTACGGAGGGAATCTGATGAACCGGCTTCGGTTCCCATTGGAAATCATCGCGAACATCAGGGCAAAGGTGGGAGCGGAATTCATTGTCGGTTTCAGGATATCGGGGGACGAGTTCGTCCCGGGAGGCAGGAGCATCGAGGACACGAAATACGTCGCGTCAGTTTTCGAGGAGAATTCGATCGATGTTCTTCACATAACTGCGGGCGTTTACGCGAGCAACGAAAGAATCATGGGTGACTCCATGACAAACCATGGAATGATCGCAGACCTCGCGGCAGAAGTAAAGAAGATGGTGAGTATACCGGTCATAACGGTCAACCGGATCAACGATCCCTTTGTCGCAGAGGTCGTACTTCGCTCGGGCAAAGCCGACCTTGTCTCCATGGCCAGGGGCTCGCTCTCCGACCCCGAACTCCCGAACAAGGCTGCAGCGGGGAGGTTCGACGATATTACCTACTGCATTGCCTGCATGCAAGGTTGCCTCGCGGAAGTAGTCCAGGATAAGCCGGTACGATGCATAGTTAACCCAGAGGTCGGGAGAGAAGCCGAATTTGCCGCAAAACGGGCGAATGCGAAAAAGAAGAAAGTTCTCGTGATCGGCGGAGGACCGGCGGGAATGGAGGCAGCGGTCTCGGCTGCGAAAACCTGGCACGAGGTCAGCCTGTATGAGAAGAGAAACAAGCTGGGAGGGCAATTCTACCTGGCCGCCGTGCCTCCCGGCAAGGGGGAGATCACGTCCTTTATCTCTGCCCTGCAGAACCAATTGACTAGCCTGAAAGTAGACGTCCATCTGAATACGGAAGTGACGCCCGAGATGGTGATGTCCCAAAAACCGGACGTGGTCATTGTCGCGACCGGCAGCAGGCCCTCGGCGCTGAACGTGCCCGGGGCTGACCTACCGCATGTGGTGAGCGCTTACGATGTTTTGGAAGGAAAAATCGATGTGGGGCCAAGAGTTGTCGTAATAGGAGGGGGGATGGTCGGTGCCGAAACCGCGAGCCACATGGCAAATCACTCGAAGCAGGTTGTAATCGTGGAGCAGCTTCCTGAAATCGCCATGGATGAGGAGCAAGGCGCGGTGAGACCTCAGTTGCTCAGGGAGCTGGCGAGAAACAACGTGAGAATTCGGGTTAATTCAACCGTTTCTCAGATATCCCGCGATTCTGTCACCATCGTGAGCGGGAACCTCACAGAGTCGGAACCGGTGGATTCGGTGGTGATCGCCGTAGGCGCCGTGCCTGCCAACGAGTTGATTTCCGAGCTTGAGGGGAGTCTATTCAAAGTGATATGCGTCGGTGACGTGTGCGGCATCAAGAACGCGCTGGAGGCTACCTGGGATGGATACGCAGCGGGGGTCGAGCCGTAGTCTTAAACGGCAGGACATGGAGTAATTGGAGGCAACAACTAAATTCAATCAGGAGGTCAAGATGAAAAAGAAGAGGTCGTATGGAAAGTTGAAGTTTTTGCTTGTCTCGATTTTGACGGTTTTCTTCGTCTGGGCCGTATGGGCCGCACCGACCCTTGCTGCGGAGAAGCCCATCAAAATAGGTGTTTGTCTCGCTCGTACAGGTTTTTTTGCCAGCCTGGAAGCATACATAATCGACGGCCTCAAGCTTGCTTTTGACGAGGCTGGATACAAAGTGGCCGGTAGACCCTTCGAGGTCGTATGGGAGGATGAAGGACCCGGCGATCCTGCTTTTACCATGGATAAGATGCGGAAGCTTGTAGAGTCGGACAAGGTCGATATCATTGCGGGACCTTTTAACAGCGATCTGCGGCTGGCTGCGCTCGCCTACACTAGCAAGATGAAAAAACCGAGCTTCGCGGTTGTCTGCGATGACGAAGGCTCGCTCAAGTTTCCTTACAACTATGCGTGGTCCCAGACCACCTTTCAGGAAGGCCGTCCTGTTGGCTGGTACGCGTTCGACCAACTGAAGGTGAAGACAGTCAACACCATAGGCGGCGACTGGCACGCGGGTCACGCCTTCATCGAGGGGTTTACTCAGGGATTCACCAAGGAGAGACAGGGAAAGGTCCTGGGCCAGCAGTTTGCTCCCATAGGCACGACGGACTTCAGCTCGTATGTCGTCGCAATGAAGCCCGCTGACGCGATAGTGGTCATGTCGGTTCCAGGAGATACGGGCGCATTTATCTCTCAGGCTCATGGGATGGGCGCTTTCAAGAATGCCAAGGTCATCGTTATCGGGCAGGCAATACTTCCTCCTATGCTTGCCGAACTCGGCCCGAAGCTTATAGGGAATGTCTGGCAGGACGCCGAATATCAGCCCTTTTACAAAAGTCCCGCGAACGATAAATTCAAGGAGCTCGTTCAGGCCAAATTGGGCCATCCAGCAGGAAGCTTTGAGGGAATGGGGTATAGTACCGGCCTCGTTATTCTGGAAGCCCTGAAGATCACGAAGGGTGACACGAACCCGGATAAGATACACGACGCGGTCAAGTCGATCAAGATGGACACCCCCCTCGGAAAGCTTAGTTTTACCCCGGGAAATCCGGATAAGAGCGGGGTTGAGGGAATCATGTCGCACTTCATAGAGGTAATCAAGCAGGGGAAAGACGGGTATTACTGGGATCTGGCATACGAGTATCCATCCTTCAAACCGGCGCCAATAATGAAGTAGCAATCGGGGATCAGAAAGGGGCCGGGGGAAAACCGGCCCCTTTCTAGGAGGTCGACCCTGTGGGGGTCTTCGCTATCTGCCTTCTCAATGGAATCTCCTTCGGCTGCATTCTGTTCCTCCTTGCCTCCGGCTTGTCGCTGACCCTGGGCCTCATGGGCATCCTCAATCTGGCCCACGGCGCCCTTTACATGGTCGGTGCCTTTGTGGGATGGACAATTGCATCGCATCTCGGTTTCAGCTTTTGGATTGCTGCTCTCTCTGCCGGGTGCGTTGCCGGGGTGATCGGCCTGATCATGGAAAGAGGGTTCCTACGCCATCTCAACCGCTTGCCGAACGAACAGGTGCTCCTCACGATCGGTTTCGTTTACATCATCACTAATGTGTGCTTGTGGATCTGGGGATCCATAGCCAAGCCGCCCTACACCGCGAAGTTCCTTTCGGGGGCATTTACCGTCGTGGGGTGGCCGTACCCCTTTTCGAGGGTGGCCATCATTGTTGTCGGGCTGTCTGTTGCCTTCGGCCTCTGGTGGCTGCAGGACAAAACAAGAATCGGCGCAATGATTCGCGCGGGCATGGATGACAGGGAGATGACCAAAGGTTTGGGGATAAACCTCGAACTCACGGCCGCTGCCCTTTTCTTCGTAGGGGCTTTCTTGGCGGGATTCGCAGGGGTCATAGGGGCTCAGTTGATCGGGGCGAACGTCGGCCTCGGTCTGGACATCTTGCTCCTAGCCTTGATCGTCGTCGTCATCGGCGGTATGGGCTCGGTGCAGGGCTCGCTCATCGGGGCCATGATGATCGGCCTCGTCGATGCCTTCGGGAAGATTCTTTTTCCCGAGCTTGCCATGTTCATGCTCTATTTCCTCATGGTGATCGTGCTCGTTATCAAGCCGACCGGTCTTCTGGGGAGGAAGGTCTAGCATGAGTTCGTCGACCTCATTGCAGACGCAGAAGCCCTTGGCTGGAACACGGTCAGCCTCTGCCGCTCCCTATGTGATAGCGGCCGCTCTTCTCCTTGTCTTCCCCCTTGTCTTGCCGAGCTACTACTTGAGCGTTCTCACGATGATCCTCATCTTCGGACTCTTTGCCATGAGTCTCAATATCATATTCGGTCACACGGGACTCAACTCCCTCGGTCATGGGGCGTTCTTCGGAATGGCTGGGTACATCACAGGCATCGCGATAGTTACCTACGGGATCAGGAGCTTCTGGACGAGCGCTCCCCTTGGCATCCTGGGGGCGGCGATTACCGCCGCTGTCTTTGGCATCATCGCGTTGCGCGTCTCAGGGGTCTATTTCCTCCTCGTCACCTTTGCCCTGGGACAGCTCCTCTGGAGCATAGCGGAGAAGTGGTACTCGGTGACCATGGGCAGATCGGGATTCGTCGGCATACCTGCCCCGGACCTCGGGCTATCTCTGCTCAATCTCGGAAGCCCTTTGAGGTATTACTATTTCGTTTTCGTGGTTTTCGCCATCTGCTACTACCTGATGTCACGGCTCCACGAATCGCCCTTTGGCAACGCGCTGCTAGGGATTCGTGAAAGGGAATCCCGGATGCGCGCCCTCGGCTACAATGTCTGGCTCTATAAGTACATCGCGTACATCGTTGCGGGCATGTTCGCGGGTGTCAGCGGCATCCTTTACGCCCATTTCAACGGCAGCATCGCCCCCTCCCATCTTGGCTTTGCCACGTCTGCCCTGGTGATGCTCATGGTGATCCTCGGCGGGGCAGGGACCCTGTGGGGGCCAGCCCTGGGCGCTGCCCTTATCGTATTGATACAGAGCTTAGCCAGTCTGGTGGTTCCCGCCCGCTGGCCGATGATCCTCGGTATCCTCTTCGTCATCGGCGTAATGGGTTTCAGAGGAGGTATCGGTCCCCACGTGATCAAAACTGCACGGAGAATGTTTTCCAGTGGAAGCAGTCAGAGTTGAGCGGCTATTCAAGAGCTTTGGCGGCGTCAGGGCAACCCATGACGTCTCGTTCCGTGTCGACGCCGGCGGCCGCCTCGTCATCATAGGACCGAACGGAGCAGGGAAGAGCACCCTCTTCAACCTGCTCAACGGGCAGCTCATGCCTGACTCCGGAAAGGTGTTTCTCTTCGGGGAGGACGTCACTCACCTCCCCCTTCACAAGCGCGCCCACATGGGCATGGCCAGATCCTTTCAGCTCACGAGCCTGTTCCCTGAACTCTCCGTGCTGCAAAACATGATGCTGGCCCTTCACGGACTCCGCAGGAGTCGGTTCAACCCATTGCGCGCGACCATGTCCTACGGGAGCCTCCTCGACAAGGCAGAAGAGCTTCTCTCCCTCCTCGACCTATGGTCGAAGAGAGAAGATCAGATCAGGATGATCTCCTATGGCGAGCAGCGGAAGCTGGAGATCGCCCTCTGCCTTGCCTCGAACCCTAGGCTTTTGCTCCTTGATGAACCGAGCGCCGGCCTCACGTCCGGCGAGCGAACCGGGGTCATGGAGATGATCCGTAATCTTCCCGCCCATATTGCCGTGATAATTGTCGACCACGACATGGACCTTGTCTTTGGTCTGGCGAACCGCATCATCGTCCTCCATTACGGCCAGATCATCGCCGAGGGGACACCGGACGAGATTCAGGCTGATCCCAAGGTCAAAGAGGTCTATATGGGCATCGAAGAGGAAAGGCGCCATGCTGGAACTCACTGATATTCACACCTACTACGGTGACAGCTATGTGCTCCAGGGGGTGTCGCTCAAGGTCGAAAAGGGTTCTGTGGTAGCCCTTCTGGGCAGGAACGGGATGGGCAAGACCACGACGATCCACTCGATCATGGGCTTCACGCCTCCGCGGCGTGGGACCATTCGCTTTCAGGGCCATGATCTCACCCATCTCCAATCCCAGAGGATAGCGCGTCTCGGCATCGGCCTGGTGCCTCAGGGGAGGCGGATCTTCCCTTCCTTGTCCGTCGAAGAAAACCTCACGATGGCAGCGAGGACCGGCAACAGCGCTTCACCCTGGACCCTTGGGCGCGTGTATGACCTCTTTCCCGTTCTCAAGGAGAGGGCTAGAATGAGGGGTACCCTCCTGAGCGGCGGAGAGCAGTCCCTTCTGAACATCGCAAGGGCATTGATGACTAACCCTGAATTGCTGCTCATGGACGAGCCGTCCGAGGGCCTGGCCCCTATGATGGTAGCGACGATAGGCAGGATCATAGCGCAATTAAAGGAGCAGGGCCTGTCGATTCTGCTGGTTGAACAGAATCTTCCCCTGGCGCTCAAGCTTTCCGACTACCTGTATATCATGGGGAAGGGGGCGATCGTCTGCGAATCGGCGAACGAGAACTCCAAAGAGAACGAGGAGATGGTGGCCAGATACATCTGCGTCTAGAGGCGCAGAATCGTGTGAGTCTAAGGAAAACTGGAGGTACGTGATGAGCAGGTTGTTTCCAAAGTTGTTCGAGCCCTCTATCCTTGGGGGCATGAGGTTGAAGAACCGGATCTTCAAAGCGCCCCAGCACATGGGGCTGGCCAATCCCGACGGCTCGGTCACTGAGCGGATGCTCAAGTACTACAAACAGGTGGCCCTGGGTGGGGCGGCCATGGTTATCGTCGAGTATGCCTGGGTGGACCACGACGCGAGCCAAGCCTCCCCTTGCCAGCTCGGGGTCGCTGATTTGCAGCACATAGCCGGCCTCTCCGCGCTCGCCAAGACCATCCAGGGGGCCGGCGCCAAGGCGGGCTTACAGATTTCCCACGCCGGGAGACAGAAGTTTCTCTGCAGGCCGCCTATAAAATCTGCTTCCAGGGTTCCCTGGGAGGAGCTCTACTACTTTGAGGGCTGCCCTCCGCCCGACGAGCTGACGTTCGAGGAAATCCTGGGGATCGTCAAGGCCTTCGGCGACGCAGCCAAGAGAACGCAGGATGCGGGCTTCGACATGGTAGAGTTCCATGCCTGCCACGGCTATCTCATCTCGAACTTCCTCGCGCCGAGAACGAACAAGCGGACCGACTGGTACGGCGGCTCCCTCGAGAATCGAATGAGGTTCCTTTTGGAGGCCGTGAAGGATGCAAGGTCGAAAGTCGGACCGGAATATCCCATAAGCATAAGGGTGAGCGGTACTGATTACGAACCGGACGGCAACACCATCGAGGAGACCATAACGCTCTGCAAGGAGCTCGAGGCGTTGGGCGTGACGGTCATCCACATGTCGGGCGGCAACCATCATACGACTATTCATGAGGTGGCCCCCATGATGATGCCCTTGGCCAACAATGTCTGGGCGGCCCAGGCCGTGAGAAAGGAAATCGGCATCCCAGTGATCGCCTCCGGCTCGATTACGTCGCCCAAGCTCGCAGAGCAGGTACTGGCCGAAGGCAAAGCTGACTACGTTGCCTTCGGCAGACCCCTCTGGGCAGACCCCGATTTTCCGAACAAGGCCAAGGCAGACAGGCCTGAACAGATTAGACCCTGCATTCGATGCAACGACGGCTGTCTCGCGAGAGGGGACCGGTTGGGGAGGGCCATCCAGTGCTCAGTCAACGCGAGCCTGGCAAGGGAGGATGATTTTACCCTCGACAAAGCCCCGGTCGCCAAGAAGGTGGCAGTCATCGGAGGGGGACCGGCCGGGATGGAGGCAGCGAGGGTACTGGCGCTTCGCGGCCATGACGTGACGCTCTTCGAAAAACGGAAGCTCGGCGGCGCTCTGATAGAGGCATCGATGCCTGATTTCAAGGCAGACCTGAGGCCGCTCATATCCTATTTCATTGCGCAGATGGAATCGCTGAACGTGAAGGTCGTAAACAGGGAAGCGACCCTGGACGAAATAAGACGAGGCGGCTTCAAAGCCGTCATCGTGGCCGCGGGCGCAGCCCCTTCGCATCTCGACATCGTTGGCATCGATCATGAGATGGTCTCTCACGCCCTGCAGGTGCTGAGGGGAGAAGTCGAGGTGGGTGAGAGGGTCCTCATCGTTGGCGGAGGAATAGTGGGCATTGAGACTGCCCTTGCCATTGCCGACAGGTGCAAGCAGGTGACCCTGGTCGAGATGACCGACGACGCCATGGCGAATTTGGCTCCCGACGAGCAGGCAATATACGCGGAGAGGCTGAAGAAGGATGGGGCTGTGCTGAAAACCGGCAAGCGACTAGTGAAGGTCTCGGACAAAGCCGCGACGGTAGTCGACCGGTTTGGACAAGAAGAGGGAATCCCCTGCGACAGTGTCGTGCTGGCCATCGGCTTCCGGCCTGAAAGGAGGCTCATTGACGGCCTCGCCGGGGAAGACGCCATCGAAGTCTTTGAAACAGGCGATTGCATCAAACCGAGGAGGATCCTCGATGCGATCCACGAGGGCTTCAGGGCAGCAAGGTGGGTCTAGATTGCGAAAAGGCCCGCTGTGAAGCTCCCCGCCCACAGGGCAGGGCTTCCCGGAAGGGAATAGAATCCAATTCATGGCGCTCCTCGACCTAAGCCCAAAGGGCGGGGCTTGCGAAAGCGCTCCCGGTCAACCGGATAGACAAGCTTGGGGGAGGGAATCGTGAAGATACAAAGGCTAAGCGCATCGAACTTCAAATTATACAGTCCTCAAGGCAGAGTGGTTATGCTCGACGCGTGGCTGACGGGCGACCCGTTTTGGCCGAAGTCTGAGAGGACACCGGAAAAGCTGCGGGAAATCGATGTGCTCGCCATTACCCACGCGCATTTCGACCATGCCGCGGGGATTGACGAGATTGTGGCGCAGAACGAGAAAGTCAGCATTATCGCCCAGTACGAGTTTGCCTTTTCCCTGCTCGGCCGGGGGGTCAAGAACGTACTTCCCACGTCTTTCGGCGGCACTGTCACTCTCCATGGGATAAAGTTCTCCGCGGTTTCCGCCTCCCATACGAGCTCGATCATGGATGCTGAGGGGCATTCCCACATCGTGGGCACGCCCATGGGCTATGTCATCGAGTTCGAGGACGGCAGGAAAGTCTACGCGAGCGGTGATACGGGGTTGACCGCTGACATGAAGTTCGTGGTGGGCGACTACTACAAGCCGGATATCGCTATACTGCCTGCCACCGGGGGGCCCAATATGGAACCCGAGCAGGCTGCCTATGCGGCAAACGCGACCGGGTGCCGCACTGCGATCCCCTTCCACGACTTCCCTCGCAACATTTCAGACGCTGCGGATCCGGAAGCATACGCCGAATTCGTCAAGGCCGATCCCTTCAGCGCCCTCGAGTCGTACCAGAGGATCGAAAGGTTCATGGAGACGCTGCGCACGAAGTATCCCCATATCAAAGGCGTCTATATCCCCATTGGGGGGACGACAGACGTTTAGGGCCGTACCTGCCGGATGCATCAGCTTTCTGGAGAATGATGCATCCGGCGCGGATGGACCACCCTCTAGAAGAGCGGCTTCAGGCCGAGCTGCCGCGCGATGACGACGTTCATGATCTCCGTGGTCCCCCCGAAGAT
>CAYZAF010000123.1:0-4079 GCA_964476435.1 uncultured Syntrophaceae bacterium | reverse complement strand
ATGGAAGCGCGTACTGGAACCCCATCATGGAGACGCTGCCGAAGGAGACGCTCCGCGCGCTCCAGCTGAAGAAGTTCAAGCGTGTCCTCGAGTGGGCATACAACAACTCGCCCTTTTACCGAAGGCTTTACAGAGAAGCCGGCCTGGAGCCGGGGGACATTGCCACATACGACGACATCAAGAAGGTTCCGAAGACCGACAAAGGCATGCTGAGGGAGGTACAGAACAACCCGCCCTTCCCGTACGGCGACATGCTCGCCGTACCACTCGCGGACGTGACGACCTTCAGGCAGACGAGCGGTACCACAGGCACGCCCGTGTACCAGGCGGATACGTGGCAGGATTGGGATTGGTGGGCGGAATGCTGGGCCTACATCCTCTACGCCCAGGGGTACAGGGAGACGGACCGGCTCTTCCTCCCCTTCGGGTACAATATCTTCGTTGCGTTCTGGGCCTGCCACTACGGGGCGGAGAAGCTGGGCGCCGAGGTCGTTCCGGGGGGCGTCCTCGATACGGCGGCCAGGATCATGAAGATGCAGGAGCTCAAGTGCACTGCCTTTGCCGCCACGCCGACATACGTTCTCGGCATGGCGGATACGGCGAGAAAGATCGGCATCGATCCACGGAGCATCGGCATACAGAGGATCACATGCGCCGGCGAGCCGGGCGCGAGCATCCCCACGACGAAGCAGCGCATCGAGGATGCCTGGGGCGCCAAAGTCTACGATCACATTGGAGCAACGGAGATCGGCGCGTGGAGCTACATGTGCACCCAGCAGAGGGGCCTCCACGTGAATGAGGCCATGTTCCTCGTGGAGATCGAGGACGTGGAAACGGGTGAGATCATCGATGAACCCATGAAGAACGGCAAGATGGTCATTACTGCTTTTGACAGGGTGGGGAAGCCCTGCGTCCGCTTCGATTCGAAGGATGTGATCCGCTGGGCAGACTACGATTGCCCGTGCGGCCGCACCTTCGGGATCATCGACGGTGGGGTTGTGGGCAGGGCCGATGACATCACGAAGGTGAAGGGCGTCCTTCTTGCCCCTACCGCCATAGAAGAGGTGGTGAGAAGCTTCGAAGAGCTGAGCGACGAATACGAGGTGCTCGTGACGAAGAAGGGCGACATCGACGACATTGCGCTGAAAGTGGAGATCAAGCCGGGATTGGAAGACCGGAAGGAGTCCATCCTCGACCGGCTCAAGGATGAGCTGAGGGTGAAGACGAACCTAGGATACAAGATAGAGGTCCACCCTTACGGGAGCCTTCCGCGGTATGAGGTGAAGGCCAAGAGGTTCAAAGACATGAGAAAGCACTAAACATACGAGAGGAGGCCAAAGAGTGAGCACTCAAGCCAGACGGCTCGACAGGATGGACAAGAAGATAAAGCTCCTGCGCAAGACAGCAGAGGAGCTGGCGGCCATGGCCGGAGACATCGAAGCGGTGAAAAAGAACCTCGTCCGGCTCCTCGCGAGCACCAGGATGCTGGAGCTGAACATAAGCGACGCAAAGGAGGTGCTCTAGGGGAACCTCACGTCTTCGTAGGAGAGACCGCATTCCGGCCGTGTGAGCCGGACGGCAGAACAGGCGGTGAAGGGAAATAACGAATTGGTCAAAAGAAAGGCCCGCGCCTCTTTTTGAGCGCGGGCCTTTCTTTGCAGCTCTTGGCCGGACTATCCCTATACCCTCTTGGCGATGAATCCCTTGAGGTTCTCGATGAACTCCTTCTCGATCACCGCGCCCTTCGTCCGCATGAACCGGTCGGCCACGCCGAGGGCCGAAATCTTTCCGGAGATGGAGACGTCGAGCTTGTAGGAGAGGTCGACGTTTGGGGCGTTCTCCGCGAGGTCGAGGGTGATCTTCGACCTTATCTGGCCCAGCTTCGTCACATCCGAGAACTCTCCGGCCATGTCGAGGTGGGTGGGCGCCTGCACCGTGGTGAGAAGCAGAGGACCCTTCATGGTGACGCCGAATATGCCCACTTTCTGCTTCATGGTGAGGTTGAACGTCTTATCGTCCACCACCTCCAGGCTCTCCACGCCGGGCATGCAGGCTGCCACGCCCTTCACATCGCCGAAGAGCATGTCCCACAGCTTCTTAATCGGGGCTTTTACGCTGAACTTGCCTTCTATTATCATGTCTGTATCCTCCGCTTTCTCTACTTTCCCTTCTGTCTCTTCTCTGCGTCCTTCTCGATCACGTCTGCGAGGATCTGGTAGCTCTTGTTCCCCGGCGTGGTGGCCTGCTCGATCATGAGGTCGATGAAGGAGAGGCCCTGGGCATCGACCCACTGCCGGTGCGGCTTGTCGCCCGTGCCGAACATGTGTCTGGCGCAGTCTATGGCGCTACCTGTCTTTGCCTTCTTTCCGCATACAGGACAAATGATTGGACCGCTTACGCTCATCGTATCCCTCCTTTGTTATTTCCCTTTTGCTTTCTTCTCTTTCAGGGCGTTGACCACCATCTCCGGCTTTATCGGGCATTCCTTCATCTGGATGCCGTAAAGCTTGAAGAGGGCATTGCCGATGGCAGCTGCCGTCGGGTTCGTGAGGCCTTCGCCTGCTTCCTTCGCTCCGTAAGGCCCCTCGGGTTCGTAAGTGTCGATCTCGGCGATGTTCGCCGGAGGCATCTCAGGGGCCCTGATCATGTGGTAGTCAACCAGGTTCGGGTTCATGAGCTTGCCGTCCTCGTACGGCATGTATTCGAGGTATCCATAGCCCGCTGCCATGGAGAAGGCGCCTTCGAGCTGGCCGATGAGGCCCAGGTGATTGATGGGCTGGCCGCAGTCATGGGCGGTCATGCTGTCGCAAAGTCTGATCTTGCCTGTTTCCTCGTCCACCTCCACCTCGACGCCCTGGAGCATATAGCTGTAGGCGGGAGAGATCATGCCTTTTCTGTAAGGCGTATAGAAGCCGCGGCCCATGATCCTCTGGCCGCTCTTGCCGCGCAGGGCCTTCCTGACCAGGTCCACGTAGTCCGATCCCCTCTCAGGACGGGAGATGGAGTGCACCCACCTGTCCTTGATGTCGAGGTCGTAGATGATGTTCAGACCCGACTGCGCATAGGCGAACTCGAGGAGCTGCTTCTTCGCGTCCTCCGCTGCCCTCTTCACCGCGTTGCCGGACATGAGGGTCTGCCGGGAGCCCCATGCGCCGAGGTCTGCCGGGTTGTAGTCCGTATCGCCCGAGTGAACCTTCACGTCCTCGATCTTGCAGCCGAGGGTCTCTGCGCAGATAATGGCCATGGTCGTGTTGGAGCCTTGGCCGATGTCCTGGGCGCCTACATTCAGCTCGACCGTGCCGTCCATGTTGATCGTGACGACCGCGGAGGAGAAGGAGTAGGGCGTGTCGAACCAGTTGAAGATGCCGCCCGACATGAAGCCGCACGCGCTGAGGCCGATAGCGTGCCCCTTGGGGAGCCTGCCCTTGGAGGCGATCCATTTCTTTATCTCGTCGTAGCACTGGTTGATGCCGCAGCTTGCGATGGTCGCCTGGCCCGGCACTTCGTACCCTTCGTAGTGGGAGTTCTTCCGTCTCATCTCGATGGGGTCGAGCTTCAGGTCGGCGGCGATCCACTCGATCTGCTGCTCAGAGCACCACATGGCCTGGGGTGCGCCGAAACCGCGCATCGAGGTGGAGGGCAGGGTGTTCGTGTAAACCCTGTAGCCGTCGTAGCGGTAGCCCTTCTGCCATACGTAGGGGAAGGAGTGGAAAAAGCCGGTCAGGTAGAGTGCCGTGGCGCCCATGCCGGTGTAAGCCCCGCCGTTCGTGAAGACTTTCGCCTCCCTGCAGAGGAGCGTACCGTCCTTCTTTACGCCTGTCCGCGAATAGTAGAACATGGGGGTGCGCCGTTTGGAGGCGATGAAATCCTCCTCCCTCGTGAAGACGATCTTGACCGGCTTCATGCACTTCTTCGAGAGGACGGCGGTCGC
Source organism: uncultured Syntrophaceae bacterium (assembly GCA_964476435.1). Classification (GTDB taxonomy): domain Bacteria; phylum Desulfobacterota; class Syntrophorhabdia; order Syntrophorhabdales; family WCHB1-27; genus CAVVNC01. The sequence continues at coordinate 148 of CAYZAF010000123.1, read as the reverse complement.
GAAAATCGCACCGTCCAGCTCGAACTTGCCGCCGAAGCCGCCGCCCACGTAGGGGGAGATGACCCTGATGTCGCCCTCCCTCATGCCCATGACGCCGGCCATGAGGCCTTGCATATAGTAGGGAGACTGGTTGGAGTGATAGATGGTG
>CAYZAF010000122.1:0-2409 GCA_964476435.1 uncultured Syntrophaceae bacterium | reverse complement strand
GAAATCAGCAAAGATAGCGCGGTCATCGCCGCGTATTTGGGACCTGAATATGCTTCTGTCAGTGAGAGATATTAGAACCTTCTACGACAAGCTTGAAGCAATCAGAGGCGTCTCGCTGGAGGTGGAGGAGGGAGAGATCGTCACCCTTCTAGGCGGGAACGGGGCAGGGAAGACAACCGTGCTCAAAGCCATTTCCGGAATAAAAGGGGCTGCGTCGGGCCAGATCTGGTTCTGCGGCCAGAGGATCGACAGAAGAGAGACAACGCATATCGTCAGGATGGGGATCAGCCACATACTCGAGGGGCAACGGGTCTTTCGCGACATGACTGTGGAGTCGAATCTTTCCCTTGGAGCCTATGTTCGCAATGACCGAGAGGGGATCAAGGCTGACTTGAAAGAAGTCTACGAGCACTTCCCCATATTGGAAAAGAGGAGAAGGCAGAAGGCCGGCAGCCTGAGCGGCGGCGAGCAGCAGATGTTGGCCATCGGCAGAGCCCTCATGTCCAAACCAAAGCTCCTCTTGATGGACGAGCCCTCCATCGGCTTAAGCCCGATTATGGTGAACGAGATTACAGTCATTATCAGAGCGGTGAATAGACTGGGGATCAGCGTTCTCATCGTGGAACAGAACACTGCGATTGCCCTGCGGCTGGCAGACCGTGGCTATGTGATGGAGACGGGCAAGATCGTGCTGGGTGGTACGCGCGAAGAGCTTCTGAAGGATGAGAGAGTTAAGAGGGCCTACTTGGGACAATAATGCCCGCCCCATACCATCGTAGGGAGGGAGAAGCGATGAAACGACCAGTGCGACAAGGGGCGGATCGTTGGGGTGGAACGGAAATGGGAAGCCTCAAGCTATGCGGGAGGACCCATGCCAGCGGATCTGTTGGTTGGGAAGATATAGATAATTGATTTTTTTTACAAGGAGGTCATGACATGGATGAAGGCCAGCTCGCTCCAAGACTGAGTATCGATCATAAGAAATGCACCGGCTGTCGTGTTTGCGAGCAGATTTGCACGTTCTCCCATGAGCGGGAGTTCAACCCGCGGAGGGCAAGGATCAAGATCCTGATGAGGGAGAAGGAGGGGATCAATGCGCCCCTTCTCTGCCACCAGTGCCAGAAATGTCTCTCGGCCTGCAATCGCGACGCCCTTTCGTGGGATGATTTGCTCGCTGTTGTGAGGGTGGACCCGGATAAGTGCAACGGCTGCGGTCTCTGCATCGATACTTGCGCGTACGCGGCCATCTTCCTCGATCCCGTTTCCGGGAAAGTCAACATCTGCGACTTGTGCAACGGCGACCCTCAATGCGTGAAGTGGTGTACCCCTGGGGTACTGGGCTTCACAGGCAGCCCGCGCGTTTCAAGCCCTATGCCAAACAACCAATAGAGAGGAGGTACACCAATGGCTAAATGGTGCGGCTGGATGGGAACGATTCTCAGGGTAGATCTTTCAACGGGAAAGATAGCCAAAGAACCCCTCTCCGAAGAATTGGCTCACAGTTTTGTGGGGGGGAGGGGGATAAACTCCAAAATCCTCTATGACGAGACAGGTCCTGAGACAAATCCTCTAGGACCTGAAAACCGGCTCATTATTGGAACTGGACCGACAAGCGGCACCCTTGGCCTCGGAAACGGGAGGTTTACGATGACCGTCAAATCTCCCCTCACCGGAATTATCGGCGATGGGAGCGGAGGAGGCCATTTCGGGGCTGAGGTGAAATTTGCCGGCTATGACCATCTGATCGTCCAAGGCTGCGCTGACAAGCCGGTCTATCTCTGGATCAAAGACGACGAGGTGGCCATCAAAGATGCGCGCCACCTGTGGGGTAAGACAACATGGGAAGCGGACGAAAAGATCAGAGAGGAGGTGGGCGACTGGGATGCGAAGACCCTCTGCATCGGTCAAGCCGGCGAGAACCTGGTAAGGTACGCCTTCGCGATCGCTCAAGACGAGAGGGTCGCGGCTGAGACGGGCATGGGCTGCGTCATGGGTTCAAAGAACCTGAAGGCGATAGCGGTGAGAGGTTCCAAGTCGGTTAAAGTGGCGCATCCCGATCAATATCTTGAGATCGTCAAGAAGTGGTTTCAGGACGTTCCGAAACAGCATCTGGCTCCTCTCCATAAGAGCATAGGAAGTCCTTATCTCATCAAAGTCTTTAACCAGGTTTTCAATCTCGGGATAAAGAATTCTCAGTATCTTCACGGAGCCGAAGAAGACCTCAAGAACCTCTACGCAGAAGACAATATGCCCAAGTACCGAGTCCGCCACATCGCCTGTTTTTCGTGCGGCCACGCCTGCCAGAAATTCTTGAGGGTCGATGAAGGGCCTTACGCGGGAGAAAAAGGGATGAGACCCGAATACGGCTGCACGGCCTCCCTGTGCACCCAGCTTGGCGTCTTCGATTTT
>CAYZAF010000121.1:0-13056 GCA_964476435.1 uncultured Syntrophaceae bacterium | reverse complement strand
TAGCGTCTTTTGGCTTCTTTGCCCCAGGATAATACATGCACTCCTCTGTACCGCCGGATGCAGCAGCCAGGATACAACAAGATCCACCTGCCTCAAGCGGGGCACCCCCGTCCGGAAAGGTGTGTTGAGAGGGAGCCACAGTGCCACGGGGGTAGCGCTGATGCATCCGGCCGGTGTGGACGACGGCATGGAAGAATCGATGATGTGTGGATGCCATCTGAGCCGTGCTGGCCGAGGATAATACTTGCGTATATCCGAGGACGGTACAGCAGTGGTCAGGGGGCGGAGCGATTCTGAAACATGCCGTTGGCCGCGCCAATCATAAAACCGCTTTTCCGGATTCCATCAAATAGCCGAACGCAAAACACACACCTAACGGAATCATGCGACGATGGTCGCTTGACACTTGCACCAGAGCGTAGCGGTAGGGGGCGTGGGGACAGGGACGCTCTCGCCGAAAGAAGGAGCGATGGGCAATTCTACCGGCCAGGCCGGCACGGGGAGGCAGGGGGTGATGGGCCCTTTTTGCAGGGCACACAGGCTTCGGGGCATATCACATGCGTTCGCACTCGATCCTTGGACGGCTCTGTCCGGCCCTATTGACGCCGTGCTCCACTACGGAAGTTAAGGAATCGCAAAAAACGGCGACCATAGTAGAGAGTGAAAGGTGCTCAGCCTGCCATGGGAAGAATCTTCTGGTATTGCATCCTCTCGGCAGCTTTTCTGCTGCTGCCGCATGTGACGGGATCGGCTTCGCCGGCCTCAGGCGCGCAGGGACGGGAGGCGACAGAAAAGCCGGCCCAGGTCGCGCTTCCGGACAGCGCGTGGGACCTGGAGCTGCTCAAGCGTGCATTGATGCCCCTTAAGGAAGAGAAAAGGGAGCGGATGGACCCTCGGGCCCCAATAGGTTCGCCAAGCCCCTCTAAGACAGAAGGGGGAAGCGACGAGGGCGTGGTGAAAGGGCCAAACAAGCATCCTGCAGGCCGCAATGCCTACTGGTTCAGACAGGGGCTGGAATACAGCGCGAAGAAGTCATATGACAGGGCCATTGCGGCATTCACCTTTGCCCTCACCGTTGACCGCAGGGATGCAAACTCCTTTTACAACAGGGCAGTCATCCTTCAGCGATGCGGACAGTACTCGGCAGCCGTCGAGGACTATACGAGGGCTGCCCGGATCGAGCCGAATGACGCCGACCTTTACTACAACCGTGCCCTTGCGTACCAATGCTCCGGGAATCTTAAGCGTGCTATAGAGGATTACGGGAGGGCCATACAGCTAAATCCGGCCGACCCGTGGCCCCACTGGAACCGGGGTGTCGCCCTCTCGTGGGAAGGCAGGCAGGATCTGGCGTCGACGGACTTCTGCACCTCCATCGATCTGGCCGCGGCCTCTCAGCTGGTCCATGGCCCGGACGGCCAGACTCCCTAGAGACGTTCTCTTTCAGGAAAACCCAGACCATGCGATGAACCCTCAATCCCCCCCTTGCCGACGAATGGGCGCCTCGGAGCATGCTTGACCTTGTCGCCTTTTGCCACTATCATTTATGTACAAGCAGCATGCGAGGAGGGAGACATGGGACCGGGGAAATGCAAAGTTTTGGTCATCGATGACGAGAAGGATTTCTGCGAGTTCGTGAAATGGAGCCTAGAAAAAACAGGCAGATTCGAGGTAATCATCTCCACCGATGGCGCCCGGGGGATAGACCTTGCCGAAATCGAACAGCCGGAGTTGATCCTCCTCGACATAAGGATGCCCCAGATGAACGGGGCCGAGGTGGCTGATCATCTGCTGCACGGCGACCTCACGAGGGATATCCCCATTGCCTTCATTACAGGCCTCCTCCACAAGGAGGAGGTGCAAAAAAGGCGCGGCTACATTCACGGATTCCCTTTCATTACAAAACCTCTCACCAAAAACGAGCTCGTCGAGCGCGTTGAATCGGTTTTCGAGATAGTAAGGACGCAAAAGACGTTCATCGATTCCCTCGACGCTTAAGACGGCGAGCCTCGCCCCCGCAACAACCGATGTCGAAAGCCCTCGCGTCGAAGGCCGCACCTAGGAGAAACTGAAAAAAGCGCTCACCCCCTCAGCCTGATGAGATTCCTTGAGTTTCTCATTCACCAGCCTTACTATATAGCAGGGAGAGGAAGGAAATCGTGGCGATACCAGGCGCCCTCGGCCGCATATCAGAGGCAGTGTGGGAGCTTCCCGTATCATACAAGCAGGGGATGCGGGTACCTGCGAGGATCTACGGCACCGAGAAGCTCATCGGGGAGATGGACGACGCGGTTTACGACCAGGTGACGAACGTGGCCACCCTGCCGGGCATCGTCAGCCATGCTCTCTGCATGCCCGACGGTCACTTCGGGTATGGGTTCCCCATCGGGGGGGTCGCTGCAATGGACGTGGAGCAGGGAGGGGTGATCTCCCCGGGCGGCATCGGCTTCGACATCAACTGCGGTATGCGGCTCGTCCGGACGAGCCTCTCCTACGACGAAGTGCAGCCGCGTATCCGGGAGGTCACGGACAGACTCTTCGCCGCGGTTCCGGCCGGGGTGGGGAGTACGGGATTCCTGAAGCTGTCGAAGCAGGAGTTCCGCAAGGTTGCAGAAGAGGGCGCTCGCTGGTGCGTCGAGAGGGGCTACGGATGGAACGAGGACCTGGAGCTTACCGAGGACAACGGATGCACGCCCGGCGCCGACGCCTCCACCGTGAGCGACAGGGCCGTAGACCGGGGCTTTAACCAGATCGGCACCCTCGGGTCAGGCAACCACTACCTTGAAATACAGGTGGTGCACGAGGCCAACATATTCGATCGCGACCTTGCTCAAGCCTTCGGATTGTCGGACGGCCAAGTCGTGGTCATGTATCATTGCGGGAGCAGGGGATTCGGCCACCAAGTAGCGACAGACTACCTTCGCCTCTTTCTCCAGGTCATGGAGAGCAAGTACGGCATACGCATACTCGACCGCGAGCTTGCGTGCGCTCCCTTTGATTCCCCAGAGGGGAGGGACTATTTTGCAGCCATGAAGTGCGCCCTCAACATGTCCTTCGCGAATCGTCAGATGATCCTTCACCGGCTGAGGGGGGTCTTCTCGGACGTCTTCGGACAGCCGGCCGAAAAGCTCGGCATCCACATGGTCTACGACATCGCCCATAACACCGCCAAGCTGGAGCGCCATTTCGTGGACGGGAGAGAAAAGATCCTTCTCGTGCACCGGAAGGGCGCAACGAGGGCGTTCGGCCCGGGCGCACCGGGCCTTCCCGACCGATACAGGAAGATCGGCCAACCCGTGATCATCGGGGGAAGCATGGAGACAGGCTCCTATCTGCTCGTGGGAACAGAAGGGGGGAGAGAGACGTTCTTCAGCACGCCCCACGGGAGCGGCCGGACCATGAGCCGCACGAAGGCTCGGAAGCAGTGGCACGGGAAGGACTTACAGCGCCAAATGGAAGAAAGGGGCATCTACGTGCGGACAGCGTCCTGGTCAGGCCTCGCAGAGGAAGCGGGCGGGGCCTACAAGAACATCGATGAGGTGGTGGCTGCATCGGACCTGGCCGGCATCAGCAGGCGCGTCGTGAGGCTCGTCCCTATTGGGAACGTCAAAGGATAGGGACGAAAAGCCCGCCAGGTCTTTCCGGCGGCTTAGGCTTCCCGCCCTTTCCGGTATTCCTTTCCCTATAAGACATCTAAAAGAAGAGACCCATGGCTTATCGTTATCTAGAGGATTTTGCGATTGCCGACATTGCATTCGAGGCAACGGGTAGAGACCTGAAAGAGCTATTCTCCTCCGCGGCCGATGCGACCATGAACGTGATGGTCGAGGACCTCGACACCATCGAAGAAAGGGAGGAGCGCGACGTAGAGCTGCGAAGCGGAGAGCCGGATATGCTCCTCTTCGACCTCCTCCAAGAGGTGATCTACTACAAGGATGCGGAGCAGCTGCTGCTCCGCATCAAGAATATGACGATCACGAGACTTGCCGGGGCCTATGTGCTCCGCGCCGTCGGGACAGGCGAGAGGCTGGACCCTTTACGGCACGAGCAGCGGGCCGACGTGAAGGCAGTGACCCTCCACCATTTCAAGGTGGAAAAAACAGGAGGGCTCTGGAAGGCCCTCGTCATCCTCGACGTTTGATCGCTCTTCTTTCGTACCTTGGGGCAAGGCACCTTCAGGCTGCCGGAGGGGAGGGGCGGGCCTGAAGGCCCGCCCAATCCTGCCTATTTTTTTTTCGCCTTCTTGGCAGGCGCCCTCTTTGCCCTGGGTTTCCGAACGGGGGCTTTTCCTTCTGCTGCTGCTTTCAGCGCCGCCCCAGCGGTGAACTTGGGCACCTTCTTCGCGGCGATCCTGATTTCCTTGCCGGTCTGCGGGTTTCTGCCCTTCCTCGCCTTCCGCTGCAAGACGGAGAATGTCCCAAAACCAACGAAGGTTACCTTTTCCCCCTTCCTCAAAGCCTGGGCGATGGAATCTGTGATGAGGGCCAGAGCCTTGCCCGCGGCTGTTTTCGAAATCTTGATCTCTGCAGCCACCTTTCCGACGATTTCCGCTTTGGTCATTCTCGCCACCTCCTTGAGTCGTTCAGATATCTATGGTAATCAGGCCCACAAATAAGGCCTGTCGCGATGAAAAGGCCGCCAGGACAAGCGTCCACGATAAGTATTGCAAGAAATACTGCATTAATCAAGGATTTAAACGAGGCTGCAAAAAGAAAATAATAATGGCATTGGCGGGAGTGGCCGCGCGATAGAGAAGGCTTAGGAAGAGAAAGGCTATGCCCTATGTATCCCTGCCGAAGCGGCGGTGCACGAGGAACCACTCTTCCGGATGGTCGGCCACGATCCTTTCGAGGACCGCGTTGATCCTCCGCGCGTTCCGGTATATCAGGTCTTCAAGAGCGGCCCCGGTCCTCTCTATGGGAAGCGGCTCGTCGCAGACAATGGTGTACCGCAGGAAACCTTCCCGTATCGAATAGATAGGGATGATAGGGGCCCCGGTCTTCATAGCTATGGCGACGATGCCCTTCGACGTGGGCACCTTTTTTCCGAAAAGCTCCACCCAGACCGCCTTCGACCGTTTCTCCCGCTGGTCCCCGAGGAAAGCAACCATCCGCTTTTCCTTGAGCAGCCGCATGACATCGCGGGCCGTATCCTTGTTGGGGATGATCGTGAGCCCTGTCGAGGCGCGCAAACTATTGAGAAATCTATCGAGCCCCGCATGTCCCTTGAGGGGCCTTGCCAGGGCCACGATCTCCCGCCCCAGCAGCGATGAGGCGACGCCCGTGATCTCCCAGTTGGAATAGTGGAATCCTAACGCGAGGATGCCCTGGTCTTCCGCGAGGGCATCTGCTGCACCTCCCCTGATCTCGAGCCGGAACCTTCCTCCCAGATCAGCCTTCTTCACGTAAGGAAAAAGGAGCGTTTCGACGAAGTTGACACCCAGTTTCTCGAAACAGGTCCGGGCTATCGCAACGGCTTGCCCTCGGGTCGTCGCCGGCGCGACCCTTATGACATTGGCGATCGCCACGTTTCTCCGGCCTTTGAGAAGAAGATAGCCGAGCCTTCCAAAAAAAACGCCCGTTTGGCAAGAGTGCCTCTCGGACAGGAGGCGGAGAAGTCCTTGAAAGGCCTTTACCGCGAGGATGATGAGGAAATCGATCAAAGGCCTTTCCTAGCTCTTTATAGGAATGGCCTCGTCTATGAGCATGATGGGGATGTCATCCCTTATCGGGTAGAAGAGCTTGCAGTTGTTGCACACAAGACCGTCCCCCGAACTCGCGAGCTCGATGTCTCCCTTGCACTTAGGACAGCAGAGAATATCAAGCAGCTCTTTCTTTATCGCCATGGAAGCCTCCCCTCACGTCTCCCAGTCTTTCAGGTTCTTTCTCATGGCCGGCTCGAGCAGGTCGCCGAGGGTAGAGAAAGCACGGGGCTCCTCTTTGGAAAAGGTGTCCACCTCTTTCTTTTCCTCGGCTTTCCTCAAAGCCTTCGTCGAAAGGCCTATCCTCTTGTCCCTCTCGTCCACGTTAATCACGACCGCATTCACTACGTCATCAACCTTGAACAGCTCAGATGGATGCTTCCCCTTCCCGTTGTCGATCTCAGAAAGGTGGATGAGCCCTTCTATGCCCTCTTCTATCTCGACGAAGACCCCGAAATCGGTGATGCTCGTCACGTACCCTTCCACCATATCACCCACGTGATACCGTTCCGGCAGCCCCTTCCACGGGTCCTCCTTGAGCCTCTTGATGCTCAGGGAGAACTTCTTCTGGTCGCCGTCGATGTTGAGGACGAGGGCCTCCACCGTGGTCCCCTTCTTGAAGCTGTCGGCCGCCACGTTCTTTCGCCGCGACCAGGAAATCTCCGATATGTGGACGAGCCCGTCGATGCCGTCCTCCATGCCCACGAAGAGCCCGAAGTCGGTGAAGTTCTTCACCCTTCCCTTCACCACCGTGCCGGGGGGATACTTTTCCGCAAGCTCCTTCCAGGGGTCCGGCTTCAGCTGCTTCAAGCCGAGGGACACCCTCTTCTTCTCCGTATCGATATCGAGCACCTGCAGCTCGAGCATGTCTCCCTTTGCAACGAGCTTGGAGGGGTTCCTCAGCTTCTTGTCCCAGCTCATCTCGCTCACGTGGAGTAGGCCTTCGAGCCCCGGCTCTATTTCGACGAATACGCCGTATTCGACTACGCCGACCGCCTTGCCCTTTACGCGGAAGCCTACGGGGTATTTCTCCTCGATATGGGCCCACGGGTCGCCCTTGAGGTCCTTGATGCTGACAGAAACCTTGTGCTTTTCGTGATCGATGGCCATGACCTTTACTTTGACCTCATCGCCGAGCTTGAGATACTCCTTCGGGTGGGTAATCCTGCCCCACGTAATGTCATTGACATAGAGGAATCCGTCCACGCCGCCGAGATCGATGAAGGCCCCGTAGTCGGTAATGCTCTTCACAAAGCCGTAGATCACCTGCCCTTCCTTCACGTTCTTCCAGAATTCTTTTCTTTTCCGCTCCCTCTCCTCCTCCATGAGCATGCGCCTTGAGACGATGACATTCGCCTTCTTCTGGTTGACCTTGATCACCTTGTATTTGAGATGGCGCCCAATGAACGAGGCAGGATTCTTGACCGGCTTGACATCTACCTGCGAGATGGGCAGGAAGGCGTTCACCCCGATGTCCACCATGAAGCCGCCCTTTACCTCGGAGATGATGCTGCCCTCCACCGGGCTCCCCTCTTCGAGGGCCTTGTCGATATGATGCCATATCTTCATGCTGTCGACCCGTTGCTTCGACAGCGCGAGGAGGCCGTCTTTGACCTCTCTCCTGACGATCATCACCTCGACCTCATCGCCGATTGCGACCGTCGGTACACCCGATTTGTCCAGGAATTCACTCAGAGCAACCCTGCCTTCAGACTTGAGGCCCACGTCTACGATAACGCTGTCCGTGTCGATGTTGATCACTTGGCCCCTGAGGATGTTGCCTTCCTGAAGGCTCCTCATCGAGGTTTCGTAGAGTTCCTTCATCTCCTCTTCTGTCTTCTCTTTTTGCGTGCTGGCATCGATTGTCTCTACCATGCCTTCCCCCTAAAAGTTTTTTACGCGCCTCTCCACACCGTCGATTATGCTGGAAGGGGTGGAAGCTCCCCCGGCAATGCCTACCTTGCGCACCCCGGCGAACCACTCTTCGCGCAGTTCGTCCGCGGTTTCGATGTGGTGCGTGGCCGGCTGTATGCGCTTCACCGTCTCGTAGAGCTTGGTCGTGTTGGCGCTGTTTTTCCCGCCCACGATCAGCATCACCTCAGTTGCGCCCGCCAACCTCGTAGCCTCCATCCTCCTGATTTTCGTGCTCTCGCAAATGGTATTGTAGACCCGTACCTCCCCTGCCTTGGCCACCAGTTGCCGCACCACCTCGGAGAGGGTCTCCTCATCCAATGTGGTCTGACTGACGACCCCTATCTTTTTGGCTTCAATGGAGAACAAGCTATCGAATACAATACCATCATTGTCCAAATAACTCAACACACTTTTTACTTCCGGATGCCTGCGATCCCCTGCAATTACTACCTTATAGCCGTTCCTCCGGAGAGCGAGCGCATGCCTTCTCACCCTCTTTACGAAGGGACACGTCGTATCGATAACGCGGAGACCCTTTGCGCGGATGCGCTCTTCCTCATCCTTTGCGATCCCGTGGGACCTGAAGGCCACGACTCCTGAATCGATGAGGGAGACGTCCCCCGCGGGCTCTATGCCTTTCTCTCTGAGCTGCTCCACCATCTGCGGGTTGTGGAGGAGGGGGCCCAGGGTATAGATCTTGCCCCTTTTAGCTTCCGCCTCTTTGAGGACAGCGGAGACCGCACGGTTTACCCCGAAGCAGAATCCGATATGCTTCGTCTTGACCACTTCAATTATGCCTTTTGCCCGCATGCAGAAAGCACCCGCTCCTTCAATATTTCAACGACCTCTTCGATGCTTCTCCCGGTGGTGTCCATGCAAAACGCCCCCTCGGGGCAAACGAGGGGAGCGCTTGCCCGCTCCGAATCGAGCCGGTCCCTCTTCTCCATCTCCTCTTTCACGGCCTCGATGTCAGTGCCTGCCCCATGAGCTGCCAACTCGAGACACCGCCTTCTTGCCCTCTCTTCGATGGCGGCGTCGAGATAGAACTTCACCTCTGCCCCGGGAAAGACCACGGACCCGGCATCCCTCCCCTCAAGGACGATGCCGCCCTTCTCTCCTATCTGCCGCTGAAGGCGCGTAAGATAGGCCCTCACCCGGGGATCCTGGGAAAAGGAGGAAGCGAGAAGGGACATTTCCGGCGTCCTTATGGCTTCCGAAATCTCTTCCCCGTCGAGAAAGACCTTTGTCCCTCCGTCAAAGGAAAACGTAAGGTGTACCTCGTCGAGAAAGGTCTCGAGGCTCCGGGGCGCCTTTGCGGCATAGGCATAGGCTATGGCGCGGTACATGGCGCCTGAGTCGACGTACCCATAACCCACTGCCTCGGCGAGCCTCCGGGCTACGGTGCTCTTGCCGGCGCCTCCCGGACCGTCGATGGTAATGATCAGGCCTTTCTTCTTCAGCGGATTATCCTCTTCAGCGCCTCGATGAATGTCCTGTTCTCATCCATAGTCCCCACGGTCACCCTCACGTATTCCGTCATGCCGTACCCCCCCAGCCATCGTATGACGATTTTTCTGTCGAAAAGCTTTTTCGTGAGGCTCTCCGCCTCGGGCCCGACCTTGACGAGCACGAAATTCGCCTCAGTCGGGACCATTGCGAGGCCTAGGGCTTCAAGGGAGTCAGAGAGAAAGGTCTTTCCCTTTCGGTTGTTGTCGAGCACGCGCCCTAAATGGCGTTCGTCGGCGAGCGCGGCTTTGGCGGCAGTGAGGGCCATCATGTTGACGCTGAAGGGCTGCTTGGTTCTCTCTATGAAGGAGATAAGGGATTCTTCTCCGATGCCGTAGCCGATCCTGAGGCCCGCCAACCCGTAAGCCTTCGAGAAGGTTCTCATCACGACCACGGGAAAGTCGTTGATGTAGCTTATTGACCTCGGGAATTGCCGGCTGTCGGAGAACTCCGCGTACGCTTCGTCAACGACCACGAGCACCTCCGGCGGCAGCGATTTGAGGAATGCCAGGAAGGCGTCGTCATGGAAGATCGTGCCGGTCGGATTGTTCGGGTTGCACAGGAAGATCACACGCGTCGCGTGGTCGACGTGCTGTCGCATCCAATCGAGGTTGATGCGTAAGCCGTCGAGGGGGACGCTTATCGCCTCAAAGCCGTAAACGGCCGCGGCAATGGGATAAAAGGCGAAGCTGGGCGACGGCACTATCACTCTGGCCCGCCCCTGCAGCCTGGCTGCCCGCAACGCAGCCTCGATTATCTCGTTCGATCCGTTGCCTATGACCACATTCTGCAGCTTGAGCTTGTATTTTTGCGCGATGAGGGTCTTGAGCTCAGCCTCGCTCTCCGGATACCTGTTGATGTCGAAGAGGGCGTCTATGATGCTCTCCACCACCATGGGGGAGGGCTCACAAGGGTTCTCGTTGGACGAAAGCATGGTCCAGCCCGCATCTGCGCCGTAAAGAGCCGCCTTGGGATAGAACGGGACCATTTGGATTGATGGGTCCACGGAAAACTTCACCGGCCCGCCTCCACCACCCTCTTCACGAGATCGAGGGCATTCTGCTGTATCACAGGGAAATAGTCCGCGGGAAGGCCAGCCCCCATAATGATCTTTCGAGCCTTCTCCTCCGGCGTGAGGTCACTTGGCGAGTGCGCATCGGTGCTATAGATGAGGCTGGCGCCTGCCCGGCGGGCGAGCCTCGCCACGTGGCCGTTCGAAAGAGAGTGACCCCTTCGCGCCGTTATCTCGAGGAGCACCCCGTTCTCTTCCGCAAGCCTCGCGTCTTCGGGGGTGATGAGGCCGGGATGGGCGAGGATATCGGCTCCCCCCAGGATCGCTTCGCGGTTTGTCCCCTCCTCCACCGGCTCAGCGAGCGTCTCTCCGTGGACGACAACGTATAGGGCGCCGAGCCTTCTCGCCTCCCCGATCATTTCCGCGATGAGATGCTTCGGCACATGGGTGAGCTCTATGCCGGGGACAATGGTGATGTTCTTGTAGGAGGCCGTCCTTCTTCTTAGGGAGAGGAGGGAGGAGACCACCGATTCCAGGTTTGAGGGGTCGGCGTGATCCGAGATGCCGATGATCCTGTAACCCAGGACGAACGCCCTTCTCGCCAGCTCCGAAGGGAGAAGCTCGCCGTCGCTCAGGATCGAATGGGTGTGCAGGTCTATCATCCGCCGACGTCCGAGTCCGCCCTACATCTTGTACTTGCCGAAGTCATCGGGCGAGAGATTCTCCAGGATCTCCTCCCACTCGCTCGTGTCCACGACCACCTTGTCCTCCTTCTTCGACAGCTCTACTTTTGCCGATTTCTTGATCACCCCTTCGTCCACAAAAATGGAGGCCCCCACCCTGAGGGCAAGGGCTATGGCGTCGGACGGCCTCGCGTCTATGGTCAGTCTCTTCTCCTTGACGTCCATGTGGATCACGGCGTAGTACGTATTGTCCTTGAGGTCGTTCACCTCTATCTTGACTACCTTTACCCCGAGCGCGTCCAGCACGTTCTTCAGAAGGTCGTGCGTCATGGGCCGCGGTGTCTGCACGTTCTCCAGAGCAGTTGCAATGCTCGACGCTTCCAGAAGACCGATCCATATGGGCAGCACGTCCTGCTCCCCCAGGTCCTTCAATATGACTATCGGCGTATTGGTGAAAGGATCGACGGTGATGCCGGCGACTTTCATCTCCTTCAACATAACTTGCCTCCTTTACGCATTCTCGCCTTCAGCCTCGGAGGGAATTGGCGCAGCCCTCAACGATCTTTACCTCGACGAACTTTCCTATCATGTCAGGGGTGCCCGGGAAGTTCACGATCCGGTTTGTCCTCGTCCTCCCTGTCAGCTCCTTGTCCGAGTTCCTGCTCAATCCTTCCGCCAGTACCTCTGTCCTCGAGCCCTCCATGGCGCGGAACTTCTTCAGGGTAATGGCCCTTTGAACGGCTTGCAGCTCGTGCAGCCTCGATACTGCCGTATCCCGCGCCACGGGCTCGGGCAGCATCGACGCAGCCGTATGCTTGCGGGGGGAGAAGCAGAATGAAAAAACCCCGTCAAAGGCCACATGCTCCAAAAGGCTCATCGTCTGTCTGAAGTCCTCGTCTGCCTCGCCCGGGAACCCGACAATGCAATCCGCTGTCAGGGCTATGTCCGGGCATCTTTCCTTGAGCATCTCCACCTTGGCCTCGTACTCCGCCCTCGTATAGCCCCGGTTCATGAGGGCAAGGACCTTGTCGGAGCCCGATTGAAAGGGGAGATGGATCTGCTCGCACAGCTTGCTTAAGGTTCCGAAACAGTCGATCAACTCGCGGGAAAGGTCTTTTGGATGAGACGTAACGAATCGGATCCTCTCCAGCCCTTCAACGCCGTTTATGCTCCGCAAAAGCTCAGGGAAGGAGAGATCACCCGCCCCCTTGTTATAGGAGTTGACATTCTGGCCGAGGAGGATCACCTCTCGCACACCTTGAGCTGCCAGCTCCTCCACCTCTTCCCGGATGTCTTTGCTCGGTCTGCTCTTCTCCCTGCCCCGAACATAAGGGACAATGCAGTAGCTGCAGAAGTTGTCGCATCCCTTCATGATGGTAACAAAGGCCTTCACCTTCCTCCGTGCGACCCCCGGCCTTATGTAGAGAGAGGAAAGGCAGCCGTTGTCGGAGAAATCTGAGAATGCTTTTCCGTCGAGCGCTGCGGCGATGGCCTCTTCCACCCGGTGAATGGCGGAAGGGCCCAAGGCGAAATCGACAAAGGGCAGTCGGCCTAAGAGCTCCTCCTTCTCCGCTTGAGCGATGCACCCGGTGACGCCTAGGATGAAGCCCCCTTTTTTCTTGGCCCTCTTCAGCCTCCCCATGAGGCTGTAAAACTTCTGCTCGGCTTTCTCGCGGACGCAGCACGTGTTGACGAGCACCAGGCTCGCCTCGTCTATCCCATTGGCTTGCTCGAAACCGGACGACAAAAGAAGGCTTTCCACCTTCTCCATGTCGTGCTCGTTCATCTGGCAGCCGAAATTCTCTATGAAATACCGCACTAACCTCTCACCTTGAACCTCGGGCCCAGGCTGTCCATCTTCTTCACGATACCCCCGTATTCAAGCTCGGAGTAAGGGAGCATGGCCATCCCGGAGAAACCCTGCTGCCTGATCTCCGTCGCCTTTCTCGATACATTGGCCCTCACGTAGTCCCAGTACGGGTGGTCGAAGGCATCCCCTGTAGCTGTTCTCTATGAACTGCCTCACCCCGTCCAGGAGCTGCTGACTGGGGCATATGTGACCGCCGATGCTTCCGATGTCCGCCTTAAGGATCGATAACGTTGTCTTCATCATGCCCTCCCAGGAATATGTCTTTGATGCGTCCTATGACTGCATAACCCGTCAAATCCCAGTGAAGCGGCGTGAGAGAAACGTAGCCCAGATCGACCGCTTGAAGGTCCGTGCCCGGGATGGGTTCGAA
>CAYZAF010000120.1:0-2513 GCA_964476435.1 uncultured Syntrophaceae bacterium | reverse complement strand
GAATAGGCATGTCGCGCGGAAAGAGGAAGCAGGCTGGCTGATGAGTCATTTACTCATTTGAGAGCGTCCCCTTCGGTGCCCCTTTACTCTAGGAGGGATAGATCTTTAATTTTCTAAGAGCATCCCTATTGATCACTCCCTCTCAAGGATTTTGGAAGTCAGCTTTCAGGAGGTGAAGCATGATCGAAAAAAAAGCGCCGTTGAAAACCCGAAAATCTCAGGACGTGCTCCGGCGGGAGGCAGAAAAGGGACGAAGAAATGCGGAATCGAAAAGAACCGCCGCAGAAAAGGTTCGTGAACGAGCAGAACGAGCACGCAAGACGTCATCCGATAAGGTTCGAAACGACGAAGGGCAACGACGGGCTATGGAGGGCCTGCGTGTAACTGCAGAGACCATGCGCGAAATCGCAGAGGGCATTCGCAAGTCATCAATGGCGACCATGCAAGCACAGGAGAGGGTGCGCGAGTCAGCCGAGTTACTGCGAGGGGATCGAATTAGAGCACTTATTCGAGAAGCCCACCAGGGTCTAAGAAATATACATCAAGAAGCAAGCGAGCTATTGCGCGAAATGCGGGAAATATCACTGTCCGCCAACGATATACTTGGGAAAATACAAGAAATGCTTGAAAAGGCCTCTGAGCAAATGAAAAAGGATCGATCGTAGAGTATCCGTCACCGATTTCCGTTGTTATCTACTCTTTCAATCTTCAATCATTGCCTCGTGTTGAAGTGGGGATAAGCAGGTAACTCCAGCAGCCGCGCTACAGACGCCTTTCCCAGGGTTGTCGTCAGTAACTGTGTAATCGGACCTTATGACGCCCAGAAGCGTAATCCGTCGGAATTGGTCAGGAGTCCTGGCGAAGGTGGACTTCCTTGAAGTCCTAAATTTCGTAGCCAAAGGCAATCATGCAACATTTCACCTGCCAAAGGCTCATCGTTGCCCTCACCGGACTGGAGCCTCGCTGCCGAGCAGACGAACGCATTGAGGATTCTATCCTGACCCCCTTATCCTTAAGTTTGCCGAGCGAAGGATATTCTGCCATAATGTCCTGAGAGGCTTAAACTCCTTTCACCCACTATGGCGAAGAACAAACGCGAGGACGATTCCCTGAGGGAGGCAGCCGAAAAGCTCATAAGGACGGGCAAGGCTAAGGTGTCCCCCCCTGAAGCGGCAGACATGGAGAGCCTTCTCCACGAATTGTCCGTCCACCAGGTCGAGCTTGAGGCGCAGAACGAGAACCTGAGAGAGGCCGAGAAGCAGGCCGAGGACGCCCGGCATCACTATGCGCTCCTCTTCCACGAAGCTCCCGTGGCCTATTTCGTTCTCGATAGAAAAGGCATGATCGAAGAGGTGAACCGCGCGGGAGAGAGGCTCATCGGCCTTCCCGCATCTGCCCTCCGGCGCACCCCCTTCTCGCGTTACCTCTCCGCCGACTCGCTTCATTCCTTTCACGGCCACCTCAAGGCGAGCCTGTCGACAGACGTGAGGCAGCGGGCCGAACTCGTCGTGAGAAACTGGTCAAGCCACGCCGAGGTGAACGTCCTTATCGAAACCGTCAGCCTCCCTCCCGTCCTCGGAAGCGACCGCGTCCGCTGCGCCCTCATGGACATCACCCACCAGAAGACGGCGGAGAAGGTGCTGCAAAAGTCGCAGGCAGAGCTGCAGCACCGGGTCGAGGAGGGCACCCGGGAGCTTAAGACGGCCTCAGACAATCTCATCGAGGAAACGAAACAGAAAGAAGGGCTTGAGAAGCAGCTCCGGCAGGCCCAGAAAATGGAGGCCTTGGCCACCCTCGCCGGCGGCATCGCCCATGACTTCAACAACATCCTCGCGGCGACAATCGGCTTTGCCGAACTCATCCAGGACCACCTGCCGGAAGCGAGCCGCGAGCGTGCCTACGCCGATAGGGTCATAGTGGCAGGCATGCGGGGCCGCGACCTCGTCCGGCAGATGCTCACCTTCAGCCGCCAGACCGAGCAGGAGAAGAGGCCCCTGCGCCTCTCGCCCATCGTCAAGGAGAGCATGAAGCTCCTCCGGGCCTCGACACCTTCGACCATCGGCATTAGGGTGGACGTGCAGACCAGGTCCGATCTTGTCCTCGGCGATCCCACCCAGGTGCAGCAGGTTGTCCTGAACCTCGCGACGAACGCCGCGTACGCGATGAGGGAGAAGGGGGGGAGGCTCGACATAGGGCTCTCCAGCTTTACCGCATCGGCGGACTCGCTCCCTTCGGGAATCGAGCCAGGTCCCTACCTCAAGCTGACCATGAGTGATACAGGTACCGGCATGCCTCCCGAGATCATGGACAAGATATTCGACCCCTTCTTTACGACGAAAGGGGTGGGCGAAGGCACGGGCCTCGGCCTTTCCGTGGTCCTCGGCATCGTGAAGCAGATGCGCGGCCATATCTTCGCAGAAAGCTCACCCGGCGAGGGCTCGGTCTTCACGATCTATTTCCCCATGGTCAGAGGAAAGCTCCCCAGCGGAGCAGTCGGGGATGAGTCGATCCCC
>CAYZAF010000119.1:0-5737 GCA_964476435.1 uncultured Syntrophaceae bacterium | reverse complement strand
ACTGCCCAGGCGTATATGAATACTGCCTCCACGTCGAAGACGACGAAGAACATGGCGATGAGATAGTACTTCACGTCAAAGTGTATCCACGCAGACCCTGTGGGCGTGATGCCCGATTCATACGGCTCTCGGGTCGCCCTCTTCGAGGCCCGCTCGCCGAGCAGGTACGACGAGACGAGCATGAATGCAGCTAACGCCAGAACAGCCCCGAAATAGAGTGCAAGAGGCCAAAGTGCTGTCTGCCCGGCTTGCTCCATACGCATTTCCTCACGAAGATGGAATCGGCGGCAAATATAGGCTTAGTATTGTTCCCGTCCCAGGCTTTGTCAATCGCCCTTACTTAAGACGGCATCCGGAGATGGTCCCCTCAAAGGCGGTTTATCTTGCGTTCCGCGAGGAGCATGGAGCCCGCCTCTGCATCGCAGAGGAAGAAGAGCGCTCCATTCTCCGGCAGCACCAGGGTTGCGGGAAGAGAAGGGTCCTGCTCATCCACTACCCGATGCACTGCCTGCGCCTTGGCCTCTCCTGTGACGAGAAAGAAGACGTTCCGCGCGCTGTTGATGACCCGAAGGGTCAGGGTGACCCGGGCAACCCTCTCCCCGGCAGCCTCGACTGGCCGGACCAGGCGCCTATCGTTTCTCACGTCCGGCATCCCGGGAAAGAGCGAAGCCGTATGGCCATCCTCTCCCATGCCCAGGAGGATCAAGTCGAAGGCAGGTACGCTCCCCGGCAATGTCCCGAAAAACTGCAACAATTCTTCCTCGTACGCGGCTGCCCATGCATTGACATCGCCTCCCTTGACACCGATGGGATGGATGTTGCCATCGGGGATAGGCACGTGCTGGAGCAGGCTCTTCTCGATCATCCCGTAGTTGCTCATCTCCGTGCTTCTGGGGACGAACCGCTCGTCCACGAGAAAGACATGTATATCCTTCCAATGCATGTCCCGCCCTTGCCCGGCGATCTCCACGTAAAGGTCCTTCGGCGTCTTTCCCCCTGACAGGGCAACTGAGAAGCGGCCCCTTTCCCCGACAGCCCCCTCCCCTATTTCACGGAAGCGCTCCTCCATGAATTGCCACACCTGCTCCCTCTTCTCAAAGACCAGCACGTGGCGCGCGTCTGGCGACCCGCGCATCATCGGGTGAGCCATTTCCTGCCCTCCCTCTCCAGGAGCTGGTCTGCCTCCGGAGGTCCCCAGGTATTGCTCGCATAATTGGGGAAGCCCTCAAAGGGCTTGCTTTCCCATCGTTCATTGATGGGATCGACGAGGGACCACATCTGCTCGATGGTGTCCTCCCTCACGAAGAGTGTCAAATCCCCCCTCATCACCTCTACGAGGAGCCTTTCGTAAGGGAGGTGCACGGGGGTCTTGAAAGTCTCCCTGTAGCCGAAGTCCATGCGCACGGGATAGAGCTGATTCTGGGAGTATGGGTATTTCACGAAAAACCGGAGGGCTATCCTCTCGTCAGGCTGGATGGTGAGAAAGAGCACGTTGGGCTCCAGAATGTCGCACGAGCGGCCGAACAATCTCAGGGGAAGACGCTTGAACTGCATGCATATCTCCGTAACCATCCTCGGGAGGCGCTTTCCCGTGCGCACGTAGAAAGGCACCCCTGCCCACCGCAGATTATCGATGTGGAATTTTGCCGCGAAGAAAGTGGGCGCATTGGAGAGGGCTGATACGTCCGCCTCCTGCCGGTAGCCGGGGACCTCTTTTCCGTCGACAATGGCAGGGCCGTACTGCCCAGCCACGACAAACCGGTCTATGTAGTCCCTGTCAAAGGGCCTGATCGATCTCATAATCCTCATCTTTTCGTCTCTAATGAAATCGGGCGTGAATCCTACGGGCGCATCCATGGCCACGAGGGAGACGAGCTGGAGCAGGTGGTTCTGGACAATATCCCGCACCACCCCGGCCTTTTCGTAGAAAGCCCCCCGGTGCTCGATGCCTATGTCCTCAGCCACGGTTATCTGCACGTTGTCCACGTAGCGTCGGTTCCAGACGCCCTCGAATATGGTATTCGAGAAACGAAAGAAGATGATATTATCCACAGGCTCTTTGGCGAGATAATGGTCTATCCGGTATATCTGGGAGTCGTCGAAGGCAGCGAGAAGGATGCGGTTCAGGTTCCCTGCCGATCTTTTGTCCTCGCCAAAGGGTTTCTCGATGACGACCTTAGCCTCGAAGGGCTCTCTCACGAGGGCATGGGCCGTGAGTTTCTCCACGGCGAGGGGCACCACCTGGGGAGGCACTGCCATGTAATAGATGAGGGCCCTCGTGGCCTTCGGGGTCGGTATGGTAATCTCTTCGATCCGCGCTTTGAGCCCCTCGAAATCGCCTTCCCTTTCGAAAAAACCCTGAACATAGAAGAGGCGGCGGCTGAATCCCTCCCATTCGCTCTCTCCGAGAGGGTCCAAGCCCGCCTGGCGCACGGCCTTCCCCATGAGAAGCCGGTAGCCTGCGTCATCCAAAGACATCCGGTCGAAAGCCACGATGGCGAAACCATCGGGCAGCTCGTTCTCCTTGAAAAGATGGTAGAGGGACGGGAGCAATTTTCTCCGGGAGAGGTCGCCTGCACCGCCGAAGATCACAAAGCTCAAGGGGGAAAGCTTGGTTTCCGCGGTTGGGATGTCGCACGTCTGAAGATAGCTGCTGTCTACGCTCGCATCATCGCAATACATGAACCCTCCCTCGTCACCGGATCAGGGAGTTCCAATCCTTGGAGAACCTCTCCATGCCTTTTTCCGTCAGCTCGTGCCGGATATCGTATTCCTGCCATGCTTTGCCCAGGTCTAAATTCTCGTAGGGGATTGCTTTCAGGCCTTGTCCATCGTAGGAAAAGTCGGGCCCTGGCATGGGCATTCCCTTCCTTCCCCATTCCTTCACGATTTCGAAGGGCGATGTGATGATGGGGGACCCTATCTTCAACGCATAGAGAAGGTGGTCCATGGTCCGGACGCTCGCGGTCAGAACCTCGACATGGCCGTCCCCTTTCTCATACATGCGCAGGGTATTGACGATGAGGTCCATTCCGTTCTCCCCCCTGTCGTCCAGCCGGCCTACGAAGGGGGAGACGAACACATCTCCCTTGCGGGCGCCTTTTGTCGCACCATAGACAGCAGCTGCCTGGCTTTGAGTGAAGCAGAGGGTCATGTTGACGCGCATGCCCTCTTTCACTGCCAGAGAGGCTGCCTTGAGACCCTCGGCAGTGGTGGGGAACTTGATGTGAGCATTTGGTATCCAGCCGAACATCACCCTTCCCTGCGCGAGCATCTGATCCGCCTTCGACGCGCCATCGGCGTATACCTCGACAGAGATTGAGCCCTCAGGGATAATGGCCGATATTTTTTTCACGACGTCGCGATAGTAGTCGAGAAGCTCCTCTGCGGTAAATTTCCCACCCCCCTCGAGGTGTTCGCGGACTCCTGGGTTCTTCGATATGAGCGTGGGATTCGTGGTCTGACCATGGAGGAACCCCAGGGTCTCTATGATCTCCTTCGTTTCCTCCGGGTTTCCGCCGTCGAGAAAAATCCTTGATGCGATACGCTCCGGTCTCATAGCAGCTCCTTTACCTTTTTCACGATGGAATCCTTCGAGATCTCCTCGTAGTCCAGCAATTCCGCAGGCTTGCCGCTTCTGGGGAGCCTTTTCACCGCGAGGCTGTACACGGGGATTTCAGTGCCGGCAAGGGCACTTTGCACCGCCTCCCCCACGCCTCCCTCGGGGTGGTGGTCCTCTACGGTGATGACAGCCCTGGCCGGGCCGAGTGAGTCCTTGAGGGAAGAGCTGAAGATAGGCTTCACGCAGTAAAGATCGATCACCCTGAGGGGGATGCCGGCCTTGGCCAGCTCGTTGTGGGCGTTGAGAGCTTCGAAAAGCGTGATCCCCGCGGCAATGACCGCCACCCGGTCCTGGGCGCCCCCTTTGAGCACCTTGTTGCCTCCGATTTCGAACTCCTCCCTCGGCCCGTAAAGCACTGGGGTAGTACCCCTCGTGGTGCGCACATAGACTATGCCCCGCAGGAGA
This sequence comes from uncultured Syntrophaceae bacterium, assembly GCA_964476435.1. Classification (GTDB taxonomy): domain Bacteria; phylum Desulfobacterota; class Syntrophorhabdia; order Syntrophorhabdales; family WCHB1-27; genus CAVVNC01. Next base: position 1,710 of record CAYZAF010000119.1, on the reverse strand, counting down.
GCCGCCTGCTCCACGAGCTTTTCGGTGGAAACCGCGTCCGACGGATAGAAGACCACGCTGTCCGTAATGCTCCTGAACAGGGCTATGTCTTCGAGCCCCATCTGGGAAGGGCCGTCCTGGCCGATGGAAACCCCTGCATGGGAGCCGCAGAACGTGATGTTTGCATCGGAGTATTGGCTCATCCTTATCTGGTCGCATGCGCGGGTAAGGAAGGCTGCAAAGGAGGAGACGAACGGCAGTTTGCCCCTTGCAGAGAGGCCCACTGCGGCGCCGACCATGTTCTGCTCTGCCACGTACATCTCGAAGTATCGTTCCGGGTATGCTTCCGAGAAGATCTCCGCATACGTGGAATTGCTCACCTCCCCATCCAGAACGACCATATCGGGAAAAGCAGGGTAGAGACGCTTCAGGGCTTCGCCGTAGGCCTTTCTCGTGGCAACGGCCTCACCAAGCCTGTAGGCAGGTCCGAGGACAGGGCGGCTCGCCGTCTTCTCGGGCCTCAAGTCCTTCGGCTTTGCCATCTGACCGCGGAGCTTCCTATCGAAGGGCTCGAGAAGCCCGATCGCCGCGTCTGCCTCTTCTTGATTCAATGCCTTTCCGTGCCACCCGTTCTTGTTCTCTATGGCGGGCACGCCCTTGCCTTTGACGGTCTTGGCGATGATCATCGCAGGCCTTCCCCGCACCTCCAGGGCCTTCCTGAATGCCGCAACGATCTCGGCGAAATCATGGCCGTCGATGATGATCGCCTCCCATCCGAAGGATTCGACGCGCGCTCCATATGCTGCCACGTCCCAGCCGTACATGGTCTCGCCCCTCTGGCCGAGGCGGTTCACATCGATGATGCCCACGAGATTATCCAGCTTGTAAAAGGCGGCAATCTGTATGGCCTCCCACACGGAGCCTTCAGCCATCTCGCTGTCTCCCAGAAGCACGTACGTCCTGTATGGCAGCTTATCGAGATACCTGGCGTTCAGGGCCATTCCAACTCCCACGGAGAGGCCTTGGCCCAAAGAGCCGGTGGCAGCATCAACATAGCGGAAATGGGGAGTCGGATGCCCTTCCAAGGGACTGCCGAAGACGCGATACGTCATCAATTCCTCTTCCGTGATCTGGCCTGCTGCAGCCCAAAGAGCGTAAAGGAGGGGGGAGGCGTGCCCTTTTGACAGGATCAAGCGGTCGTTATTGGGAAGGCCGGGCTGGGCAGGGTCGAAGAGGAAAAACCCGCCGAACATAAGACCGGTCATGATATCGGCAGCAGAGAGGGAGGACGTGGGATGGCCCGAGCCCGCCTGCGTCGTGCACGAAAGGATAAAATAGCGGACCACCTTGGCCAGGCCCTCTAGGTGCGCAAAACTTTCCCCTTCCATGTTCCCTCCTGAATCGGAAGTTCCCTGAAGCAATCCCGCTGCCCTGAGAAGAGAAAACTTCCGTCGCCGTATAAACTATATAAGTCTGTCGATTCTTAGGGGCAAGCCCGCCCTGGTTTGATGGCGGGGTACGTGCGAGAGCGCGACCGCGAATGGCCAGGTCACCTTGGCTTGTCGAAATAATCTCCGAGCAAGCCCCGGCTGTGCTCATCGTCGTGGCAATAAACGCAGAGGTTCTCCCAATTGGACCCGTCGGCAGGGTTGTTGTTGGGATTTCCGTCTCTGTGGTGGACCGTGAGGAGGTGGCGGTTCTCGAAGTCAAATTCGCGGCCGCATTTCGCGC
>CAYZAF010000118.1:0-4757 GCA_964476435.1 uncultured Syntrophaceae bacterium | reverse complement strand
CTCCCGTCTTTTTTAGTTTTTGTCGTCTTCGAGGCCCTTGACGGATCCCTCAAGAAACCCCGCGCGAGCCATGGGCGCAACGCGCCTCGAGGGGCTTACCTAGAGTCGTCCGTGGGGCCCGTATGGTGCACTCCTTCCGATATAGATCCGTGACCGTTGGCTGCCTTCCCGCTGAAAGTCCGGAACCCAACCCGCACCGGACCCTCCGATGCTTGGGAAGGCGAAACCGAGATCACGTCATATTCTTACAGGTCGTATTGCGTTGTCAAGAAAAAAGAGGGACCTCCCTTGCATATGCCCATATCCTTTGAGAACGCTTGAGGTTCCCCATTAGTTGACAGATATGCTCAAGATTGTTGTATAATGGGACCACTGCGATGTTTTCGGGATTGCGCGACGACATTCGGACCATTTTCAAGAGGGATCCGGCAGCGAGGAGTGTTGCCGAGATCCTCTTTGCCTACCCGGGCTTCCACGCAGTCGTCATGCACCGCCTCAGCCACATGCTCTGGCGCCGCAGGATGTTCTTCCTGGGACGGTTCTTCTCTCACGTGGGGAGGTTCCTGACAGGAATCGAGATACACCCCGGCGCGCAGATCGGTCGGGCTTTTTTCATCGACCATGGTATGGGAGTGGTGATCGGCGAGACGGCTGAGGTGGGCGACAACGTCACGCTTTACCACGGCGTCACCCTGGGAGGAACCACGTGGGAAAAGGGAAAGAGGCATCCGACGATCGGCAGCAACGTGGTCATCGGCGCGGGAGCCAAGGTGCTCGGACCGGTGCGCATCGGGGCCAACACGAGAATAGGGGCGAACTCCGTGGTCCTCAATGACATACCGCCCAACTCCGTGGTGGTCGGCATACCGGGCAAGGTCGTCTTCAGGGTAGAGGGGGAAAGACGCATAGCCCTGGACAGGGAGTTCATGCCCGATCCGCAGGGCCGCGCCATTGCATCCCTCCTCGAACGGGTGGGCAGGATCGAGGAGAGGCTCGACCGGATAAAGGGGGCGCAGGAAGAGCAGGGCGCCGATGTATGAAGAGCGCCTTTACAGAAGGGTCTCCAAACCCAGGGACCTTCTCTGCTACGAGGTGGCCTTTAAGGAGACGGACCTTTTCTGCTGCACCTCGATTGACCTGAAAGCCCTCATAGAAGAAAGGACGCTCTTTTTGAGGAGCCAGCTGGAGGGCTACATCCGGCAGCGGCCGGAGTTCGCGACCAGTCTCTCGCCCCTTTCCCCGGACCCGATCGCCCCGAACATCGTCAAGGAGATGATTGAGGCAACATCGCAGGTCGGGGTGGGGCCCATGGCGGCCGTGGCAGGGGCTGTGGCCGAGTTCATCGGAAGGGCTGTCCATCCGCTGGCCGATGAGTATATAATAGAAAACGGCGGGGACATCTGTCTTCGCACGCGCAAGGAGAGAAGGGCCATAGTGTACGCGCCGAACTCTCCGTACGGCACAAAGTTCGGCATCAGGCTTAGAGCCCGCGAGGAAGCTTACGGCATCTGCACCTCCTCAGGCGTGGTGGGGCCGTCCTTAAGCCTGGGAAGGGCCGACGCAGTCTGCTGCGTGGCGAGGTCTGCCCTTTTCGCCGACGGGCTCGCAACGAGGCTGGGAAACATGGTACACCGGGAGGAAGACATAGGCAGAGCCCTTGAAGACGCCAAGACCTTCCCCAATGTCATGGGGGTGCTCATCATCCTCGGGAAAGGCCTCGGCGCCTGGGGAGATATCGACATCGTAGAGATATGAGGTGGACGTGAAGAAAAGGATAGTGCTCCGGTTCAAGAGGCATACGATAGACAAGCCGATTGTTTATCGTTTGGCCAAGGATTTTGACCTCGTATACAACATATTGCGGGCGAACGTTTCGCCCAGGGCAGAATCCATGATGGCCATGGAAATAGAGGGCGATGAGGCGCGGTTCGCAGAGGGCATGGAGTACCTCAAGTCCTACAACATAGAGATAGAGCCCATGAGTCAGGACATCACCCGGAGTAGCGACAGGTGCGTCCACTGCGGCATGTGCACGGGTGTGTGCGCCACCCAGGCCCTCGATCTCGACAGGCAGACCATGGAGGTCCGCTTCGACTACGAGAAGTGCGTCGCCTGCGAGCTCTGCGTGAGGGTCTGCCCGGTCAAGGCCATGCACGTCTACTTCACGTAAGATTAGAAGAAAGATGCGGCGAGTCTATTTCGACCACAATGCCACTACGCCAGTCCTCCCTGCGGCAGCAGCTTCGGCCCGGGATTTCCTCGACGGCCTCTTCGGGAACCCTTCGAGCCTCCATTGGGCCGGCAGGGCGGTGAGACCCTACGTGGATGAGGCGAGAAGCCAGGTGGCGCGTCTCATCGGTGCCAACCCTTCGGAGATCGTCTTTACGAGCGGGGCCACCGAGGCGGATAACCAGGCCATAAAGGGAGCGGCATACGCGCTGGCAGGAAAGGGGAGCCACCTCGTCACCACACGGGTCGAGCACCCGGCCGTGCTCAGCACGTTCGCCTATCTCGAAGGCAAAGGGTATAGGGTGACCTACCTCGGGGTGGATGGAAACGGGCTCGTCGACCCCGATGAGGTGAGAAGGGCAATCCGGAAGGAGACGATCCTGGTCTCCGTTATCCACGCGAACAACGAGACAGGGACCGTGCAGCCCGTGAAGGAGATCGGCGCCATCGCCCGCTCAGCGGGCGTGCTTTTCCACTCCGACATGGTGCAGGACCTGGGAAAGATCAGCGTCGACGTGGGCGATCTCTGCGTGGACCTGGCGGCTTTCTCGGGCCACAAGGTCTACGCGCCGAAGGGGGTAGGCGCCCTCTATGTCCGGGAGGGGATAGAGATCGACAACCTGATGCACGGCGGCCACCAGGAGATGGGGAGAAGGGCGGGCACGGAGAACATGGTCGGCATCGTTGCCTTCGGCAGGGCGTGCGTGGCTGCCCTGGATGATATGGAAGAAGAGGCTAGCAAGGCGGAGTTCCTGAGAAAGCGGCTCCTCGAGGGGATCATGGCCCTCGTGCCGGACGTGCGCTTGAACGGCGACCCAGCGAGGAGGCTCCCCAATACCTTGAACTTGAGCTTCCAGTACGTGGAGGCCGAGTCCCTGCTCATAGCCCTCGACCTGGCTGGCATCGCCGTTTCCGCCGGCTCCGCGTGCTCGTCGGGCAGCACCGAACCTTCCCACGTGCTCCTCGCCATGGGCATCGACCCCCTGGTCTGCCAGGGCGCCATAAGGATCAGTCTGGGCAGGGAGAACAACGAAGAGGACGTGGAGTACGCCCTGGAAGCAATTCCCCGGGCGGTGGGAAGGCTGCGCGACATGTCGCCCCTCTTTCGACGGCCTTGAGGAAGGCCCGTTCTTTTGAGGCCCATGAATGCAATGAGATTCTCCATCTTCACGACCGGCTGCAAGGCGAACCAGTGGGATTCCCATGTGATCGCCGATAGGCTAAAAGAAAGGGGCCTCACCCAAGGGTCGATCCAGGCCGCGGATATCATCATTATCAATGCCTGCTCCTTGACGGGCAGGGCAGAAGCGGACGCGCGAAGGTTCATCGCGAGGGCCCGGCAAATGAACGGGCATGCGCGCATCGCCCTTGTGGGCTGTCACGCGCAGGTATATGAGGCGCGCCACTTCGGCGCAGACCTCATGCTCGGGCAGGCGGAGAAGTTCGACGCGGAAAGGTATGTCGCAGGTCCAGGCTGCTTCGTGGCAAAGAAGCGGAATCTCCCCATGGAGGGGCTCCCCGCGGACGGGGTGCAAAAGGGCAGGACGAGGAGCTTCTTCAAGATCCAGGACGGGTGCGACAAGTTCTGCAGCTACTGCATCGTGCCTTTTGCGAGGGGCGCGGTCCGGTCGAGGCCAATCGCACAGATCGCGGCGTTCCTGGAAGTCCTGCGGAAAAAGGGCACCAGGGAGGTCGTCCTCACGGGGATCGACCTCGCAGCGTACGCTGACCCTGCCTCCGGCAAGGGACTGAAGGAGCTTCTCCTTGCCCTCGAGAACCTCGACACCCCTGCCCGGATACGGCTCAGCTCGATCGATCCGGAATACATCGACGCGGACTTTGTCCGCATCCTCAGCGCATCGAGAAAGATCGCAAGGAGCATCCACATACCCGTGCAGAGCGGCTGCGACGCTCTCCTCGAGGCCATGGGGAGGCGATACCGGAGCGCCCTCGTGAGGCAGGTCGTCGATCGCCTCGTGGCCGGGAATGGGACCATAGGCATCGGCATGGACATCATGACCGGGTTCCCTGGCGAGGATGAGGCGCGGTTCCGGCAGACCTACGAATTCATCGAAAGCCTCCCCATTTACTACCTTCACGTCTTCCCCTTCTCCGAGAGGAAGGGCACGAGGGCGTGCGCCATGGGGGGAAAGGTAGCGGACCATACGAAAAGGGAGCGGGTGAGGAAGCTGAAAAAGCTCGACGCAGAGAAGAGGGCAGCCTTCTCGCGCCGGTTCATAGGGGAGAGGCTATGGGTCATCCCGGAAGGCAGGGTGTACAAAGATGGGTACGTGAAGGGATTCTCAGACAACTACCTTCCCGTCTACCTGCCGTACGAAAAAATCCTTGAAAATAATCTCGTGGAAGTTACAATAGAAGGCATGGAAGGCCCAAGGCTGATCGGAGGTTACTGATTTGTTCACATCCGGAGATCCCCTGATAACCCTGGCGTGGATCATCAGCAAGCTGCTCGGTCTCTATATATGGATCGTCATCATTCAGGCCATCCTCTCCTGGGTGAGGCCCGA
>CAYZAF010000117.1:0-8277 GCA_964476435.1 uncultured Syntrophaceae bacterium | reverse complement strand
TCCCCTGGGAACGGGTCCGTTGAACGGACCGGATCGCTTGCCGGACCTCCCGAGAGGAGTGCCACAAAAGGGGACCTATTATGCCAAATGCCGCATTTATCGGGCCATATGTCGCCAAATGAGCAAAATATGGTCATTTGGCGGGATGGCGTCGCCTTTACATTCGGAGAATGCCTCAATGATGCCAGGCATCTCGGGCTCTAGGCATATTTGTTGCAGTCCCTTTGGCCTATCGGATAGAACTGAGCGGAAAACGTTGCAGTCCCTCTCGTCTATCGGATAGAATAGGGAAAAAAGTGCGTTCCTGACGCGAGCGTTGTGGGGAGTGGCCAAAGAGGTCTTTACCATAAGATTGACAAACACCTTATGATCAAGAATAATGGAGATGACGAAAGACGCAACCGGGCGGCGATGCCGGATGTCAAGCCGGAAGGAGCTGATCTTGAGAGGTTGCCGATCGGGCCAGCCCGCGTTTGTTGCTAAAGATATGCATGGGGAGAGGGAATAATGGCGCTCCTTGAGGTGCGCGGCCTCACGAAGAATTTTGGCGGTCTTGCTGCCGTGAGCAGCTTGGATTTCGATGTCAATGAGGGAGAGATCCTTGGCATTATCGGCCCTAACGGTGCAGGCAAGAGCACCGTCTTCAACTTGATTTGCGGCACTATTTCACCGACGAGCGGCGCCCTGACCTTCCGGGACGAAGATGTCACGGGACTTCCGCCCCATCAAATAGCCAGAAGAGGGATCACAAGGGTCTTTCAAGGCAATGTTCTCTTCCCCAATTTCACGGTAGTAACAAACGTGTTGATAGGTCTCCATCTGTACACGCACCTGGGATTGTTCGGCTTTCTTTTTGGCAGCCCCTCTGCACGCCGTCAAGAAAAGGTCCTCTATTCGAAAGCCATGGAGATATTGGAATTGGTGGGACTTGCGGGCGAGGCAAACAACATAGCGTCAAGCCAACCCCATGGCAATCAACGCCACTTGTGCCTGGCAATAGCCTTGGCCGGTGAGCCGAAGCTCCTCCTCCTCGATGAGCCTGTAACGGGGATGAATGCCGAAGAGGTTCTGGAGATGGTGGACCTGATCAAGGCATTGAAAAAGGAGAGAGGGATTACCAGCATCGTGGTGGAGCACAACATGAAAGCTGTCATGGGGCTCTGTGACCGGATCGTCACCATCAGTTACGGGAAGAAGATTGCCGAAGGCACACCCAGAGAGATAGCGGCAAATCAGGCAGTGATCGAAGCTTACCTCGGAGCGGAGCAAGATGCTTCTTGAAATCAAGGACCTATGGGTACGCTACAAAGGGGCAGATGTCCTGAAAGGCATCTCGTGCGGCGTAGAGGAGGGCACCATAGTGACCTTTCTCGGAAGCAACGGGGCAGGCAAGTCGACTGCTTTGAGGGCAATCTGCGGGCTCAAGGCCCCTGAGTCGGGTGAGATCTGGTTCAACGGCGAAAGAATAGATGGAATGTTGCCCCACCATATCATTAAGCTGGGAATCGGGCACGTCCTGGAAGGAAGGGCCCTTTTCCCCTACATGACCGTGCTGGAAAACCTCAAAGTGGGCGCCTTCTTGCAGAAAGACCGGGAGCAGATAGAGAGAAATTTGCAAGAAATGTTCGCCAATTTCCCGATTCTCAAAGAAAGACAACAGCAGCAAGCGAGGACCTTGAGCGGCGGCGAGCAGCAGATGCTGACCATTGCCCGTGCCTTAATGGGAAGCCCGAAGTTGTTGCTGCTCGATGAGCCTTCTCTGGGACTTTCCCCTATGATGATCCGTCAGATAGGCAAAATAGTGAAGCAGATCCATGAGCGGGGGGTCAGTGTGCTCCTGGTAGAGCAGAACGCCCGATTAGCCCTTGGGGTGGCCCAACAATGCTACGTCTTCGAGACGGGGAGCATTGCCCTGTGCGGGGTGACCAAGGAGATGCTGGACAATGATCAGGTGAGGAAGGCCTATCTCGGATTATGAGAGCCGTCTCTGACGGGGAGGATGGTTTTTGGGAACGACTATCGGCTTGCAAGACATAATACAGTGCATCATGAACGGGTTCTGCATGGGGGGTACCTATATCCTCGTAGGCCTGGGCTTGACCCTCATACTCAGTATTATGAGCATCCTGCAGTTCGCCCACGGCGAGATCTACATGCTCGGTGCCTTTACCGTCTATTTCCTCTGCGTGATGCATGGCGTCAACCTGTACCTGGCCGTTTTCATCAGCATGCTTTCAACTGCTGTCATAGGGCTGATCTTGGAAAGGGTGCTCCTCCGCCCCCTGAAGGGACTATTCCTCTCTTATGTTTGTGCAACCACGGGCCTAAGCCTGATGCTCCAGACCGGCGTCGTGTTGGCGTTCAGCAAGAGCACGAAACAGCTGCCCTCTCTCTGGTCAGGGGCGTTCAATGTCTTTGGCATAATGCTTTCCAGAGAAAGGTTTGTCGCCATCGTCATTGCCCTCATCCTTACCCTCGCCCTATACCTCTTCCTCAAGCAGACGAAATACGGTCTGGCGATGACCGCTTCCGCTCAAAACCGCGAAGGCGCACTCATGCAGGGCATAAACCCAAACATCATGTCTGCCATGGTCGTGGCGATCGGCAGCGGCCTGGCTGCTGTCGGCGGCGCCCTGGGGGGCAGTATCTTTAACCTCGACCCTTACATGGGCGGTCTTGCCTTTATGAAGGGGATCACCCTTATCGTTATCGGGGGGTTGGGAAGCCTGCCCGGTGCAGTCGTGGGCGGGCTCATCCTGGGTATCAGCGAGAGCCTGTTCTCCCTTTTCTTTGGCTCTCAGATGGGCGTCGTAATCCCGCTGCTCCTCGTCATCGCTTTCCTCATTTTCAAACAGAAGGGGTTATTCGGCCATGACTAGGGGACAGCTCGTCAAGAATCTCATTGCATTAGCGGTGCTCGTGCTCGTCTTCCTGCTGCCGGTGATGGTGCGCAATGACTACTGGATACACGTCTTTATCATTATCGCCCTCATGATGCTGTCAACGGCGAGCATGCGCGCCATCTTCCGTACCGGCGAGATCTCCCTGGGTACTTCCGGCTTTATGCTCCTCGGGGCCTATTCGTCAGCCCTTTTGACGAAAGACCTGGGCCTCTCGTTCTGGATAAGCATGCCCCTCGGCGGCCTGTTCACCGCGGCCGTCGCCGCGGCAATAGGTTACCCCTTTTTCCGGGTCAAGGGGATATACTTTGCCATCTGCACGCTTCTCACCGGCTTCGTCCTGCTCTATCTTGCCGGCTACATGAACAACCTGACCGGCGGCTGGCAGGGCTTGGTGTTCGATTTCTCACCCAATCCGATTACTATTCCCGGGATAGGTACCTTAACATTCGACACGGACGTCCACTATTACTACCTCGCCATCATCATCGTCGCCATAGGTCTTTTCGTTCTTTACCGTATGGAACGCTCGCGTATAGGTCTCGTCTGGGGATCGATAAAGGAGGCTGATAACCTGGCCCAGTCAGTGGGCATCAATATCATGGCGCAGAAGATATTCGTTTTTATCCTTGCCTGCTTCTTTACCGGCATTGCCGGCGGTGTGTACGCATTCTACGTCCATGCCATATCGCCCAGCACAACCCCGGGGAACATATTCTCGTTCTTCACCTCTGTCTACGCCATCCTCTACATGGTGGTGGGAGGAGAAAGCAGCTTCTTCGGTCCCATCATAGGCACTGCCCTGTTCATGTTGATCCCCGAGCTTTCCCGGGGGTTGCAGATGTACCGCCCTCTGCTCTATGGGGCGCTCCTTATCCTTATCATCTTCTTTATGCCTCAGGGACTCATCGGGCTGCGCGAGTATTTTCCCCAATGGTACAGGAAGCTATTCGGGCGGGGAGAAGGGCCCGGTACGGAAGCAACACGATGATGCGAGGCCCCTCGGCGCGAAGGCAGCGCTTCTGAAGTTTTGGGCAATATTTCAAATAGTATGGGCCCTTTTGCTTGGCCATAAGAATGGGGAGAAGGGAGGTGGGTCGGCGCGCGACAAAGGCATTTCTCTGAGGAAGAGCAGCATCACAACAGCACGGCATCGCATGAACAAAACATTAGGAGGAGGGTTGAGATGAAAAGAACACTATTCTCTGTTATGTTGATCGTATCACTCGTAGCGTTACCCGTGTTTGCGGCACCCTCGCTGGCGGCGGAAAAAACGCTTGTGATCGGTGGTATCGCTTTTCTCACCGGCCCCGCGGCCGCTGGGGGACTAGCCGCCAAACAGGGATGGGAGCTTGCCGTCGACAGGTACAACAAAGCCGGTGGCTTGAAGATCGGTGGGGATACGTATAAGATCAAGCTCATCGTGGAGGATGATGCGATGAGCGCAGATCAGGCTGCAACGGCTGCGACGAAGCTCGTCAAGTCTGACGGGGCCAAGTACATCATAGGACCCCTCATCGACAACCTGAAGAACGTTGTCTATCCCATCGCCTCCAAAGGTGGGGCGCTCATGGCCGTCGTCGACGGCATGAACGTATCCAGGGCGCTGCCCTTTGACGGCAATGCCGACGTAGCGCCAGATAAGCCGCTCTATGCCAGGTTTCACTGGGCGAATAACGAAATCGCCCCCTTCACCTTCGATTATCTGAAGGCGCACTACCCCAATGCGAAGAAGATAGCCGCCTGCGGCGTGGTGGAAAAGACACAGGAAGTGACCTTCGCCTGGCTTAAGGACGAGTTGGCGTCCAAGGGCCTCGAAAGGGTGGGGAATCTAGAACAGATCGCGCCGGACGCCTCGGACTACACTCCCATAGTGACCCGTCTTCTCTCCTCCAAGCCGGATGCCATATTCATACCGATCTCGACGCCGGTCCTCTGGGGTTTTGTGGTCAAGGCAGCCCGGGACCTCGGATTCAAGGGGCCTATATTCTGCAGCACCCATCTGGATGTTGATTTTACCTCCACCATTGCCGGCGGTCATGCCAGCGACATATTCGGGACAGGCATCACGCTGAAAGACCTGGGCAGCCTGCCAAAGATATTCCAGGAGGTTAACGCGGAGTACCTGAAGAAATACGCCGCGAAAGACCTTATCTCTGATGTCTATCTGGTCGGCTACAACGGCCTATGGGTACTGCTCCAGACCATGGAGAAGGCCAAGAGCGTAGACCCGGAAACGGTGCTGAAGACCTATGAAGGCCTGACCAAGAAAGGCGATCTGCAGACCCTCTGGGGTCCGGCCTTCGTTGGCGGGAAGAAGACCCTCGGCGTCAACCGGACGCTCTGCTATCCCTATACCATCGACACCTGCATGGGCGGCGTATCCAAGAATGCAAAGACTGTTTTCATAGACGTGCCGTAATACCGGAAGTAATTTAGCGAGTAATGCGTGATTGACCCAGAGCGCCGGCGCTTCTTCCTTTCGGAAGGGGTGCCGGCGCTCTATATCTTCGATCGGGTGGTCTTTAGTCCGAGGAAGGCAGCGGCCGCGGCTCCTGTACCTTCATCTCCTGATCGCAGCAGATGAAAGTCCCCTCGCCCGCCTTGGTGCATAATACCTCCGAGCCGCAGACTTCACACTTATACCTCTTTCCCAGTTTGCTCATGGTCGCTCGTCTCCTTACTCAGTCTTTGCCCGGTAGGGCATTACGCAACATAAGAGTACCGTAATGCACTACTTCTTCTGCTCCATCGGCTGGCCGCAACAGGTGATTGTCCCGTTGCCGCCGCGCGTCACGATTACCTCAGCGCCGCATTTCCCGCATAGGTATCTCTTTCCGACCTGATTGGCCATTTTCAGTCCTCCTTCGTCCTTATCTTTCTCGCGCCATGGACCTTTCTTTATTCAGCCCTGCCCGTATTGCTCGCGCAGCTTCTTCTTCAGGATTTTGCCCATGGGGTTCCTCGGCAGCTCATCGATAAACTCGACGCCCCTGGGCCTTTTGAAGCTCGCGACGCGTTCCCGGCAGAATTCCATCACCTCGTCCGGCGTCGCCGTCTCCCCCTGTTTGAGCACCACGTAGGCAAAGGGCTGCTGGCCGAACTCGGCATCCGGCACGGCAATGACTGCCGACTCTGCGACCTTGGGATGGGTGTTGATAACTTCCTCCACCTCCTCGGGCGCAATGTTCTCGCCTCCCCTGATGATGAGGTCATCGGTCCGTCCGGTCAGATAGACATATCCTTCCTCGTCGACATAGCCCATGTCTCCCGTGCGCAGCCATCCGTCAGGTGTCATGGTCTGGGCTGTCTTCTCCTCATCCTCCCAGTAGCCCTTCATGATGCGGGGGCCTCTCGCCTGGATCTCCCCCGGTGTGCTCGGCGGCACCTCCTGCCCCTGGCCGTCCACAATCCTGATGGTCACGTCGGGCAAGGGTCTGCCTATGGAGCTCTGGAGCCTCTTCCACTTCTTCTCCTTTTCTTCCTCAGTCCCGACGATTCTGTGATCCTCCGGACCCAGGGTAGTGAGGGTGGAGGCACTCTCGGTCTGCCCGTAGCCGTTGATAAATTGGACCTGGGGCATCATCTCTATGGCCTTCTTGATCACCTCGAAAGGCATGGGGGCTGCGCCGTACGTAACGACGCTGAGGCTCGAAAGATCGTACTTGTCAAAATCTGGGTTGTCGACGATCCACTTCAACATGGTAGGCACGAGCATAGCGCGGGTCGCCCTCTCCCTCTGGACGGTCTCCATCCACTCCTTCAGTTCGAACTGGCGCATCATGATGAGGGTCCTGCCGCCGTAGATGGCCGGGAACATGGCCTGGATCCCTGCCACGTGGTAGAGGGGAACCGTCAGTATGTTCCTCTCTTCCACATCCGGGTTCGCGGGCTCCACGTTCTCCAGGACGAAGACCACGAAGGCATCGTGGCGCAGAGGCACGGCCTTCGGCCTCCCGGTCGTGCCGGAGGTGAACATGAGGATGGTAATGTCCTCATCCCCTATCTCGGCCATGATCTCGTCCGTTGGCTCATGGGCGATTATCTCCTCGTAGTTGCCCTTCTCCTCCCCGTCCACGGAGATGATCCGCTGAAGCCCGGGCAGGTGCGCCCTGACGGACCCTACGAGGTCCATGTACCGGCTGCCGGCAAAGAGGACCTTGATCTCTGCCCGATTGATCATGTAGTCCAGCTCTTCTGCCTTTGACCTGAAGTTGAGGGGCACGAAGATGCCGCCCAGCTTCGCTGTGGCGAAGTAGGCCTCCACGTGCTGGTTGCAGTTCACGCTCAGCATGCCGATGCGGTCGCCCTTTGCCACACCCATGCCGTGGAGGGCCTGGGCCAGCTGGTTCACGCGGTCGTTTATCTGCCCATACGTGTACCTCTTGCCCTCGAAGATCACGCAGTCCCGCTCAGGGCAGATGGCCGTCGCTATGCTCAAAAAGTCGGTCGTATTCATCCTTTCCTCTTCCTCCCTGATAATCCCTGTGCTCCCCTTGCGATGCGAGGCAGGCCCGCCGCAAGCCTCCTCTCCAGATCGAGCCCGTCTGGCAGGGGAAGATCGCGCCCCCTGGCGAGTGCCTCCTTGGCCCTCCTCACCGCCTCCGGATCGAAAGACGCAATGGTACCGGCCAGCTCTTCCGCGAGGGTCAGAAGCTCCTTCCGAGGCACCACCCGGCTCACGAGTCCGTATTGGAAGGCCTCTTTGGCGTCGAGTCTTCTGCTCGTGAGGAGCATGTCGAGCGAGCGGGCCAGGCCCATGGCCCGCGGAAGCGTCTGCGTTGCCCCCGCGCCCGGAATGATGCCAAGGCCGACCTCAGGCAGACCGAATATCGCGTCATCCGCTGCGATCCTCAGGTCGCAGAAAAGGGCAATCTCCAGGCCCGAGCCTAGGACGTAGCCGTGAAGCGCGGCAATGAGCGGCTGGGGGACCTCCAGGAAAAGTCCCCACAGGTCCCGCACCCCCCTGATCCGCCGGGCTTTGACCACTGAAGGGGCAGTGAGGAACTCCGTCAGGTCTGCGCCTGCGCAGAACGCTTTCTCCCCCGCTCCCTTCACGACAGCTACCCGCACCTCCCCGTCCGCTCTTATTGCGCCGAGCACCTCGAAGAGGTCGTCGCGCATCTGGACGCTGTACGCGTTGAGCGCCTGAGGCCGGTTGAGGGTCACGTATGCGACGTGCCCTTTTTTCTCGTAAATAACTGTCTCGAATCCGTTCATGAACTGCTTTTTTTAGGCCTCAAGCCCCCTTGAACCGCGGCTTCCTTTTTTCTTTGAAGGCAGTGATGCCTTCCCTGCGGTCCCATGTCGTAAAAAGGAGCAGATAGAGGTCAAGCTCCATGCGCATCCCTTGGTTAAGGGTAAGGTCCATCCCTTT
>CAYZAF010000116.1:0-11074 GCA_964476435.1 uncultured Syntrophaceae bacterium | reverse complement strand
CAATACTACGCATCCATAGTCACCCCCGATAGGTGGCCTCTCATTCTGGGCCTCGCTTTCGTCTTAGCGATCATGTACTCCCGGGCCGGCGTCGGCGTCTACCTTTATAGATTGTGGAAAAGGATGCTTTGAGGATGGAGGCTCTAAGGGTCGAAGGATTGACGAAGATGTTTGGCGGCATCTTCTCGCTGCAGGATGTCTCCTTCACCGTGGAGGCAGGAGAGAGACTGGCCATCATCGGACCCAACGGCGCAGGGAAGAGCACCCTCTTCAACGTGCTCGCAGGCCAGCTTCCGGCGACCCGAGGAAGGGTGTACCTTTTTGGGCAGGAAATTACCGCTCTCCCCTCCCATCGCCGCGCCCGCCTCGGCATGGCGCGCTCCTTCCAGGTTTCCAACCTGTTCTTCAATCTCACCGTGCTCGATAACGTGCTTCTCGCGATCCAGGGCTTGCGAGCCCATCCTTTTCAGATGTTCCACTCCATCGAAGCGTACGGGGACATGTTCGCGAAAGCCAGGCGGCTGCTCAGCACCACGGGGTTGTGGGAGAAAAGGGATGAGTTGGTGCGCAACATGTCCCACGGAGAGCAGCGCAATCTGGAGATCATACTCAGTTTGGCGTCAGAACCGAGCATCCTCCTCCTCGACGAGCCGACGGCGGGTCTCACGGAGGCTGAAAGCGCGAACATATTCAACATAGTGAACGATCTGGCCATTGATACGACGACCCTCTTCGTCGCTCACGACATCGACCTGGTGTTAAGCGTGGCCCACCGGATCATCGTGCTCCATTACGGGATAACGATAGCCGAGGGCACGCCTCAAGAGATCGAAGCGGACTCGAAGGTCAAAGAGATTTACATGGGAATAAAGGCATAGCGAAACATGCTGAAGCTGACTGACGTCGAGACCTACTACTGGGAGAGCTACATCCTAAGGGGAATCTCGATGGAGGTCCCGCAGGGCGCGGTTGTGGCGCTCCTGGGCAGAAACGGCATGGGCAAGACTACGACCATCCGCTCGATTGTCGGCCTTACCCCTCCCAGACGCGGGAAGATAATGCTCAAAGAAAAGGATATCACCGGTCTGCCGCCTCACAAGATCGCCCACATGGGCGTTGGACTGGTCCCCCAGGGCAGACATATTTTCCCTTCGTTGACCGTCGAGGAAAACCTGACCGCTTCGGCAAGAGAGGTCGTTCAACCGGGGGCGTGGACCCTTGACAGGGTCTATTCTTTCTTCCCGGTTCTGAAGCAGCGAGCCAAGTATAGGGGCAACTTGCTCTCCGGCGGCGAGCAGCAGATGCTTGCTATCGGCCGGGCACTGATGACGAACCCCGACCTCCTCCTCATGGACGAGCCGTCAGAGGGGCTGGCGCCTGTCATGGTCCTCGAGCTTGGCCGCATCATCGAGCAGCTGAAGGAGCGTCGCTTTTCCATTCTCCTCGTGGAACAGAACGTTACCATGGCACTGACAATAGCGGACTATGTCTACATCATCAACAGGGGGGAGATCGTTTTCGAGGCCGAGCCGGAGGCATTGAGGGACAACGAGGAGCTGAAGAACAGGTACCTGGGAGTTGCAAGGTAGGGCGTGAGATGAAAGGCTCACCGGCTCCACAGCTGTTTGGCGACACGATGGAGAACGCCCGGCAACTGGTTTTGCGAAGCTGACCAGCCAGTCGGCTGGGTGAGCCATGGGAGGGGACCCATAATCGAATTGCGGAGGTTGAGATGACGCAACAGATGACCAGGGAAGTTGCTCTGTGGATCTACGAGCGGATGTGTCTGATCCGCAACCTCGAAGAGAGAGTGGTGGATGGCGTGATGAAAGGCAAGATTCCGGGATTTGCCCATGTCTATGCGGGCGAAGAGGCGATTGCAGCGGGCGCGTGCGCGCAGCTCACCGAGAGGGACTACATCACTTCGACGCACCGGGGACATGGCCATTGCATCTCCAAAGGCGTAGACGTCAAGAAAATGGCGGCTGAGCTTTACGGGAAAGCAACCGGCGCCTGCAAAGGCAAAGGCGGTTCCATGCATATCGCCGATATAGACAAAGGCATGCTCGGGGCAAATGGCATCGTGGGCGCCGGCGGCCCCATCGCGTGCGGATCGGCGTTGAGCGCCAAAACCCGCATGACCGACCAGGTGACGGTCTGCTTCTTTGGCGACGGCGCCGCCGAACAGGGAACAATGCATGAATCGATGAACTTCGCGAGTATTTTGAAACTACCTCTCGTTTTCGTGTGCGAGCACAACGTGTACGGTGAGGCAACCCCGGCGAGCTACCACTGTTCCGTGGGCGACATCTGCGCGCGAGGGGCAGCCTACAATATTCCCGGCGTCAAGATAGACGGGACCGACGCCTTTGCCGTCTATGAGGCGGTCGGAGAGGCGGTTGCGAGGGCGCGGGAAGGCAAAGGGCCCAGCTTGATCGAGGCGAAAGCTTTTCGCTACTACGGCCACTACGTGGGAGACCCCGCAACCTACATGACGAAGGAAGAGATCGATGGGTACCGGGCGACTGACCCTATCGACAAGTTCAGGGCTCGCCTCCTGCGTGACGGTCTGGCCCTCGCGGCTGACCTGGAAAAGATCGACGCGCGGGTATTGGAAACCCTCGAGGAAGCACTCGCCTACGCGGAAAGTTCTCCCTGGCCTGCCCCTCAAGAGGTGCTGGGGGATGTCTACGCAGTCTATAACCGGCAGCGGAGGTAGTGAAAAATGAGCGAACGAAAACTGACGTTCCGTGAGGCGATCAACGAAGCCCTGAGGCTAGAGATGCGCAGAGACCCGAGGGTGATCATCCTCGGGGAGGACGTGGCCGGAGGGGCCAACATTCCCCACCTCGAAGAAAAGAACGATGAGGCTTTCGGCGGTCCCCTGGGAGTCACGAAGGGGCTGGTAACAGAATTCGGTCGCGGTCGGGTCATCGATACCCCGATCAGCGAGTCTGCCATCATGGGTGCCGCGGTAGGCTCAGCCCTCACGGGATTGAGGCCGGTGGCCGAGCTGATGTTCATCGATTTCCTCGGGGTCTGTTTGGATCAAATATCGAACCAGGGTGGCAAATTCCGCTATATGTTCGGGGGAAAGGCCGAGGTCCCCATGGTGGTGCGGACGACCATCGGCGCCGGCCTGTGCGCAGCTGCCCAGCATTCCGGCTCCTACTATTCAGTCTTTACCCATTACCCTGGCCTGAAAGTTGTGGTTCCTGCGACCCCCTACGACGCGAAAGGGCTTCTCATCTCGGCCATCCGCGACCCTGACCCAGTCATCTTCTGCGAGCACAAGATGCTCTACGACGTTACAGGCACCTGCCCGGAGGAGGAATACATCATTCCCTTGGGAGCGGCGGACGTGAAGCGGGCTGGCAAGGACGTGACAATCGTTGCCACAGCCCGGATGCTCCATTTCGCCCTTGAGGCGGCTGAAGAGCTGGCCACTTCCGGTGTGGACGCAGAGGTGGTCGATCTTCGCTCGCTCTCGCCCCTGGACGAGGATGCGATCCTGGAGTCCGTGAAAAAGACGCACCGGATCGCGGTCGTCGACGAGGACAACCCCCGCTGCGGCTTGGCCGGAGACATCGTGGCTTTCGTGGCTCAATTCGCGTTTGACGACCTGGATGCGCCGCCGGTAACGGTGACGGTGCCCCATACGCCTGTTCCGTTCAGCCCGGCTCTCGAAGCCGCATATCTGCCCGATGCGGCGAAGATCGCCGCAGCAGTCAGGTCGCTCTTCTAGGAAAGGAGGCTTGGAATGTTTCGCCTTATCGTTGCCGGGGAAAAGAGGCGTGATTGGGAGGTGGGATGAAATGGCCGACAAACCTATGTTCACGCAGGTCCTGCAGATCGGCATCGTCGTGAAGGACTGCGACGGCTCGGTGAGGCGCTGGGTGGAGGAGTACGGCGTAGGCCCTTGGAGCATATACGAGTTCAACCCTGAAACCGTGGAGCAGATGACAGTTCGCGGGAAGGCGCAAGGGTACGCCATGAGGCTCGCCACGGCCAACGTCGGCTCGGTCCAGATAGAGCTGATCGAGCCCAAGGACGACAAAAGCATCTATGCGGAGTTCCTCAAAGAACACGGAGAAGGTTTGCACCATGTGGCATTCGGCGTAGACGACTATGGGAAGGTGATGGAGTCATACGGAAAGAAGGGGAAACCAATTCTCCAGGGAGGCAATTGGAAGGGTCTCACCTATACCTACCTGGACGAAGGAAGGGACCTGGGGCTGATCGCAGAGATCTACCATATTGCTCCTGATTTCCGACTTCCCGAGCCGGCTGCGGTCTACCCGTAAAGTGAGGAGGTTTTCCATGGCGATGCCCATAGTAATCCCGAAACTCGGCCTGACGGCCGGAGAGGCGACCATCATCGAGTGGAAGGCTAAAGAGGGCGAGTGGGTCGAGAAGGGCGCTGTTGTTGCCGTGATGGAGACTCAGAAAGTCGAATGGAGCGTGGAGGCGGAGGTTTCAGGCTTTCTGCACATAATCCTCGCGGAAGGGGAGAAAGCGGCTGTTGGCAGCGTCATGGGCATTCTCGCTGATTCTTTGGAAGAGTTGAAGAAGCTCGCCGATGAAGGGCTCCCTGCGAAGAGTATCTCGACGCAGGCCCATGTCCGAGCCCCTGGAAACGTGGGAGCGCCGTCGACCCAGACCGACGGAGAAGGGCGCATCAAGATCACCCCAGTCGCGAGGAAAATGGCTGAAGAGAAGGGTGTCGACCTTACCCGCATAAAAGGCACGGGGCCTGGCGGAAGGATCACGATTAGCGACGTCCAGGAGGCAGTTGCTGAGCGAGAAAGGGGACGAGAGGCGCCGCGCGAAGAGGCAGGCGTTCCCATCGAGGGTAAGACCGTCAGACAATCATTCCCGATGAAGGGGATGAGGAAGGCTATTGCGGACCACATGGCAAGAAGCCTTGCAGCGAGCGCGCAGCTTACCTTCCTGGGAGAAGCCGACATGACCGAGATAGTGAAGCTCCGGGAGGCCTTCAAGAACCGGCAGGATTCGGCGCAAAAGATCACGTATACGGAAATACTCGTGGCCTTGCTCGCTCACACGCTCAAGCGTCATCCTGACATAAACTGCAGCATCGTCGATAACGAGCTGAAGATCTGGGAAGACATCAACATCGGCGTAGCCGTGGCCCTGGGAAATGAAGGTCTTGTCGTTCCCGTCGTGAGACGCGCAGATACCTTGTCCCTCACGGAGGTATCGCTGACAGTAAAGGCCCTCGTCGAGAAGGCGCGAACCGGTAAGCTCCTGCCGGACGACATGTCGGGCGGCACCTTTACCCTTACCGCTGTGGGCCCCATAGGGGTAAGCGTCTTTTTTACGCCTATCATAAATCAGCCCGAATGCGCTATAATGGGGACGGGACCTATAGCGCTGAAACCCGTGGTCCGCAACGGAGAGATAGTGGCAGCGCCGGTCATGACCTACAGCTTCACCGTCGATCACAGGGCAATCAATGGATACGGCGCTGAGCAGTTCATGAGGAGCTTCCAGGAGCTCATTGAAACGCCCGGGCTGCTCCTTCTGTGAGTGTTTGTCCCTGGAGGGGGCCACGGGTGACGGGAGTGCCGGTAATTGCGTGGCGCCCGTGGAATTGGCCGGGAGGATAGCTATCGTCACCCGCGTAAATGGCGGGGCCATGCTATGGGTGGTGATGGAAAGGGGAACATAAATAAAACAAGAAGGAGGAGAAGATGAGAACCAAGAAAGTGGTATCGGGCGTTGCAATCTTCCTGGCGCTGGCCTTATTGGCGGTTCCGTCGATGGTCTCTGCTCAGAAAGCGCCTCAGACTCTCAAGATAGGCGTTCACGCCGCCCTGACTGGTTTTGCTTCGGCTGCGGAGATACATCAGAGGGACGGGGTGCTGCTGACGGTGGACTATGTGAACCAGAAAGGCGGTGTCACCGTCAAGGGAGAAAAGTACCTCCTCGAAGCAGTGGTGGAAGATAACAAGAGTACTGCCGAAGGCTCGAAGGCTGCTGCTGAGAAGCTCGTTTACGACCATAAGGTGAAGTTCATCCTCGGCGCCACCATTCCTTACATCAATATCGCTGCCGGCCAGGTGACCGAGCCAGCCAAGGTGATCCGTCTGCTTAACTACATGTGCGACACCCCTGAAGAGATGAATACGAAGACCCCTTATACCTTTCTGACGTGTCCGGCTATACGGGCAGGAATAGGTCCTTCCATGGATTACATGACCCAGAAATTCCCGCACGTAAAGACGTACTCCATGATTACCCCCCAGGATGGGGCCGAGGGCATCCTGGGTGCCCTGTGCGAGAAAGAAGCGGCCAAGCGAGGGCTCAAACAGACGATCGTGGTGGCCTGGCCCCACGATACCACTGACTTCTATCCCAAGGTGACGCAGGCGCTCTCCACAAAGCCGGATGCCATTCTGCTCGTCAACGGCTACGAGCAGGCCACGGGGCCGATTATCAAGGCAGCGCGGGAGATGGGCTTCAAAGGACCGGCAGCCATGGCAAATTACGACGATCCTTACGATATCGCTACGCTGGCCGGCAAGGAATTCACGGCGCCCTTCTGGACTCACGGGTGGAGCCGGGACGTGAACGATCCGCAGCTGACCCCCGACATGAAAGAGGTGATCAAAAGGGCCCAAGCAAAACTCGGCAAGTTCCACCAGTGGAACCTCTGGGGCTGGAACGAGGTCAACATGGTTGTCCAAGTCCTGCAGAAGGCGCAGAGTTTTGACACGGCCGTTCTCGCCGATACGTTCAGAAAAATGAACAAGATCGAGACAGTGTGGGGCCCGGGCCACATGGGCGGGGAAAAGACATACGGCGTCAAGAACGTCGTATGCTCCAGAGTCGCGATCACCGAAGTCCTTCCTGACGGGAGCGTGAAACACGTGAAGTGGATCGACTACGACATTCCCTAAGATACACCATTTCCCTTCGGGAGTCCTCTTCAGAGGACTCCCGAAGGCATGAAGGGAGGGGGCTTGGAAGTACTAACCCAGACAATCGTTAATGGCATTGTGCTCGCGTCGATCTATATCCTCGTGGCCCTTGGGTTCGCCCTGATTTTCAGCGTCATGCAGGTTCTCAATTTTGCCCACGGCGCCATTTACATGGCGGGTGCTTACGTCTGCTACTTCTGGGGCACTACCTTCGGTCTGCCGCCGTGGGCCGCCATAGTGATGTCTGCCGTCGTGTTGGCCGTTTTTGGCATGCTCCTTGAGAGATTCTGCTTTCGAATCCTTGAAAAGGACTTCAACCGGACCCTTATGTTTGCCCTCGCGCTGATCGTGATGTTGCAGACTGCCGCCGACGTGACCGTCGGGGCGTACGTCAAGCGGGTGCCGTCCGTTCTCCCGGGCCTGATAAGGATTGGTGGGAGCATTACGATGTCCAAGGAACGGATTATCGCCTGTGTGATTGCTGTTTTTCTTCTCCTGGCGGTCACGCTCCTCATCAAGAAAACCTTACTGGGCAGGCAGATGCGCGGGGTGGCCCAGGACAGGGATGCGGCTTCTCTCCATGGCATAAATGTCCACCGCATAGCCGGAATCGCCTTCGGCTTGTCGGCTGGCCTTGCTGCAGTGGCGGGCGGACTCATGGGCTCCATTATATCCCTCAATACGTATATGGGCGACGCCATGCTGGTAAAGGCGATTACCCTGGTTATTATTGCCGGCATGGGAAGCCTTGGCGGACTCCTCGTGAGCGGCCTGATCGTTGGCTTTATAGATGCGGTGCTTCCCATCTTCATCGGGGGTGCCGGGAGCGAGGTGGTGGCCTTTGCCTGCGCCATAGTCATCTTGCTCATCAGACCTTCAGGGCTATTCGGACAGGAGACATGAACGATCGGGAGAAAGAGAACGGACAAGTCATCGGGCGCTACGGCGTCGTCGCTGTCGTCGCTGCATTTCTCCTCCTTTTGCCCTGGCTTCCGAAGGTGGGACCCTACTTCCTCCATGTGTGCATTCTGATCCTCACGTACATAATCGCAACGAGCAGCCTGCGGACTATCTATGTATCAGGCCAGGCATCCGTCGGCCATGCCGCGTTCATGGGCATCGGCGCATACACGTCCGCCATTCTTTCCATGAGGCTCGGCTGGTCGCCGTGGCTCACGATCCTCATCGGGGCCGTGGGCACCACAATCATCGCGACGTTGAGCGGCTATCTCTTCAGCAGGCTCAGGGCCATCTACTTCTCCATGGTGACCCTGTTTTTCGGGGTCGCAGTCGAGGCCCTCATGAGGAGCTGGGTAAGTCTGACGGGAGGGAGATCCGGCCTCGTGGGGTTTCCGGGAATTGGCGTCCTTTCCGTGCCAGGCATTGGAGAAATCAATTTTGCCGCGTCCAAGACCCCTTGCTACTATCTGATGCTCTTGCTGACCTTCTTCACGCTTCTGGTCCTCTACCGCATCGAGCGCTCCCGGACCGGCATGAACTGGATGGCAATCGCTCAGTCTCCTCTGGTGGCATCCAGCATAGGCATCAGCGAAACCAAGTTCAGAATGCTCGCCTTTGGCGTAGGATGTTTTTTTGCCGGTCTCGCCGGCGCTTGCTATGGCCACTACAGCGGGGTCCTCTCTTCGAGCAGCTTCAGCCTCATGCCCAGCATCTACCTGGTGATTTATATGCTTCTCGGAGGCATGAGTCACTTCGCCGGCCCCGTAATCGGGGTCGTGGTGCTCGTAGCGATCCCTGAGATATTCAGGTCCCTAAAGGAATATGCGCCTTTTGTTTTCGGCGTTATCATGCTCCTCGTGATTTTCCTGATGCCCCAGGGTCTCGCTGGTCTCATGCAGTCAGGGAAGCTATGGTATGAGAAGACTTTTCGGAGAGGTGCATTGTAATGGCCGCCCTTCTAGAGGTGAAGGGATTGACGAAGTTTTTCGGAGGTCTTGCCGCGGTCAGTCAGCTCGACATGTCTGTTCAAGAAGGGGTGATCCTCGGGTTGATGGGGCCGAACGGAGCGGGAAAAACAACGGTTTTCAATTTGATTACCGGCTTCATGCAGCCGTCGTTCGGGCAGATTTTTTTTAAGGAAACGGAGATCACGGGCAAGAAGCCCCACATCGTCGCCGCGAGGGGTATCGGTCGAACCTTTCAGTTCGCCTATCTCTTTCCGGATTTCACTGTCCTTCAGAATGTCGTAGCCTCCTTTCACCTGGACCCGAAATGCGGCTTTCTCGAAGGGCTCTTCAACACAGGCGCCTATCGGCGGAAGGAACAGAGGATTCTTTCCGAGGCAATGGAGATTCTCAGGCTGGTAGGCCTCGAGCGGGAGAAGGATGTCTTGGGGAAAAACCTGCCCCACGGTCCGCAGAAACTACTCACCATGGCAAGAGCCCTCGCGATCAGGCCGAAGCTGCTCCTTCTCGACGAGCCTATCGGGGGCATGCACTTCGATGAGGCCAACCAGGCGATTTCCGCCATAGAAAGAATCAGGTCTCAGGGGACGACCATCATTCTTGTTGAACACAACATGCGCCTCATGCGCCTCTGCGACAGGATCGTCGTGATAGACTTTGGAGAAAAGATAGCCGAGGGGACGTACGAGGAGATAAAGAACCATCCCGAGGTCATGAGGGCTTACTTTGGGCACGAACATGCTCCTTAGCATCAAGAACCTCACGGTTTGCTACGGCAAGGCCCTTGCAGTGGAGGACGTTTCCCTGGACGTCGAGGAGGGTCAGGTGGTGATCATCGTCGGCGCAAACGGGGCGGGTAAGACCACAATCATGAAAGTGATCTCCGGACTTCTGTCGCCTACTTCGGGCGAAGTCTGGTTCGAAGGGAAGCGCGTCGACGGCCTTGAAGCCTACGAGCTTGCGCGGGCAGGTATCATTCACGTGCCCGAGGGAAGGAGGCTCTTTCCCCAGATGAGCGTCAGGGAGAATCTCCAGCTTGGCTGGGGCGCGAGGACGGACAACGGCGACGTGAAGAAAGAGATGGAGAAGATCTTCCAAGGTTTTCCCATTCTGCGGCAGAAGCAGAACCAGAGGGCGAACAGCTTGAGCGGAGGCCAGCAGCAGATGCTTGCCCTCGCCAGGGCGCTCATGGCGCGGCCGAAGCTCTTGATCCTGGACGAGCCTTGTCTTGGTCTTGCCCCTGTTGTCATCGATGAGCTGTACACGATTATCCGCAGGATCAACGAGGGAGGCGTGAGCGTGCTCCTCGCCGAGCAGAATGTCTCCCTCGCCCTCCGGCTCGGCACCTACGGGTACGTCCTCGCCGTCGGGAAAATCCTCATGCAGGGCGCCATGGAGCAACTCCGGAACAACGAAGTTGTCAGCCGGGCGTATCTGGGCGAGTGATTTTAGCAGACCAATACTGTTGTTGTGTCAAGCGACCATCGTCGCATGAGCGAAAGGCTTGTCCGCCTGAAAGACGGCACTGGCTTAAGGATAATTCCACCGTCGGCTTAGGAAGGCTATTCCTTCCGATTACGCTAGCGCCTCCGCGCTGACCCGTTTACCACTCCAGACTCGCTCACGCACCGATTGCGGACCCACCCGCGAGACGGGAATATCCTTAGTCGCGGGTTCCAAGCTCTTCGCTTTTGCTATGTGGTCGTCCGCAAACAAGAACGCCCTACTAGTACGATACCTTTCGGAATCAGGCGCGTGGACTTAGGTGAAGCCCCGCCCCAGGGGGTGCGGGGCTTACACACCGTTCTCGTCACGCTCGTCTTTCCGTTAACGGGTACCCCAGCACTCCGGCGATGCGAATCGAGAAGGAACAGCCTTCCGCGGACGGCCGAGGCGCTTCAAAGACTTTGTCTCTTCAACACCACATCGCGGAAGGTAAGGGCGTGTTACCCGTTGGCGACTTCGTGCATTGCCGAGGACTACCTAGAAAAGCTCGCGACGTTTTCGTCGAGGTAGAGACCCCCTGGAGCGAAGCGTAAGCGGAGCGTTAGGGGGATGGGGGGACGCTCTCGACGAAAGAAGGAGCGATAGGCTTTTCTTACGGCGAGGCCTGGCACGAGGAGGTAACGGGTGATGCGCCCTTAAAGCATAGCGCTAGAGCGACATGACACGTGTGACGCTACACTAAGGTCTAAGGTGTATTTC
>CAYZAF010000115.1:0-1743 GCA_964476435.1 uncultured Syntrophaceae bacterium | reverse complement strand
GCCCCCCGATTTGTGGCTCCTCTCTCCAATCGGACTGTCCCTTTCCCTGACAATAAGCGGGTGGGGACTTATTCCTAGTTTGAGCACCACCCTTTCTATGCAAAGAGCGCCGGCTTTTCGGAACCCGGACAGCCTGCGGTCGAAAAAGCGGCATAAGATTGGTGGGCCGGAGGTGAAAGCAACGACCCCCGAATTTCGTATCCTCCCAAAAAAAAGAGCAAGCCAGGGGCCTCGATGAAAAGGCACGTAAAGCCGATTCTCTGGATCACTGCGATTGCGGGAGCATGTCTAGTCCTTCTCGTCGTCCTCCTTCTCGCCGCACCCCTTCTCATCGATTTCGAACCTATCAAGGCTAAAGTAGTCGCCCAGTTCTCAAAGACAGTAGGGGGTAAAGTGGAAGCACGGAGGATCGATCTAGCCTTGTTCCCCCGACCTTCGATCATTTTGCGGCAAGGAGTGATATCGATACCGGAAAGAATCTCCGGGACGTTCTCCGCCCTGTCCGTCTACCCTGATTTCCCGGCTTTTGTCCATGGCAAAGCCAGGATTTCAGAACTGGTGATCGAGGGGGCAGACGTGCAGATGAGCCTGCCCGAATCCGCCAACACGGCGTGGCTGAGGCAGCTTTCACTAAAGGTGGTGGCCGACGGGCTGTCGTCCCTTGTAGCTAAAGCCTCATCAGTAGCGCCCGGCCTCGTTGTCTCGGTCAAGGGAGGGAGCTTCTCCCTCCGCGGAAACAAGCCATCTTTCCAGCTCAATGAGATTGACGGGCGTGTCAGCCTGCAAGGAGAGCGGCTCAAGATAGAAATCGCCTGCACCTCGAACGTATGGATGCGTGCTTCTCTCACTGGATGGTTCACACCGGCAGGCCAGAGAGGTGAGGCATCGCTTCGATTGACCGAGATGCACCTCGATTCGATCGCCCGAAGCTTCTTTCCTGCCACGGAGCCCCGCCTGGAAGATGCGTCGGCCAGCCTGGAGCTCAAATGCGGCATAGACGGGGCAGTATCGTTTACGACCCAATTCAGCGGCGCCATGGCCAAGGCAACGTTGCGCAAGGGGTCTCAGGCCCTGGCCCTAGAAAGAGTGGCCCTGAAAGGGGAGCTTCGCTACGATGGGGAGAAGAGCGTGGTCTCCCTCATCCGGCTGGATAGCGCCTATCCCGAGCTTAACGTTTCCGGCAGTCTCACCTTCGATTCGGCCTCCTCCGCAGTGAGCCTCACCCTCCATTCGGGCGAGGTGCGCGTGGAATCGCTGGTCAAACCGGCGCTCGTCTTGGGCGGCCACCTGGATGCAGTAAGATCGACCTTTGAAATCCTGAAAAGGGGCAGAATCACAGGACTGAGTATCGCGTGCCACGGAAGGTCGATCCGTGACCTTGCAAAAAGAGAAAACGTGGTCGTTACTGGCGCCATCGCCGGGGGAGCTATCTCCCTTCCGGAAAAGGGCCTCTATCTCGAAGGTGTCAACGGAAGGGCGACAATCTCCCGGGGCATCATCGAGGGCAGGGATCTCGAGGCGCGGCTCGGCAGCGCACGGGGAACGCAAGGTCTGTTTCGGCTGGACCTGAAAGGCGAGCCTGTGCCGTTTCACGTCGATATCGCCGTTCATGCCGACCTGGCCGAGCTCCCCTTCTACCTTAGACGTCTCGTGCAAAACGAAGCATTCCTGAAAGAGCTTGATCTCATCAAAGACGTCAGCGGAGCCGCGTCGGGACAGCTCGTCCTCGATGGACGCCCAGGG
>CAYZAF010000114.1:0-16437 GCA_964476435.1 uncultured Syntrophaceae bacterium | reverse complement strand
TCACCTCCTTGTCCGCGACTCTCCCGAAAGGACACCTGCACAGCCGGACGGTCTTGAGAGAATACCTCGCTTTTGGATAATTTCTTGCTTCTTCGCCTTACCCTTGATACGATGAAACAATAGCCGCCGCAACTTTAGGATATGGTATGCGAATGGCATACTTAAGGCAGGCAAGCCTTGTGCAGGCGCCCCGGCGCTTGGGAGCGACGCTGCAGAAGCATTGCAAGAGAGGAGGAAGAAGAACATGAGTCGCTCACGCGGCCCCTTCTGCCAGAGTTGCTCCATGCCCATGATAAACCCGGGGGACTTTGGCACCAATGCGGATGGGAGTCAAAGCGATCAGTTCTGCCACTACTGCTTCTGGAACGGCAGATTCACGGAGCCGGATATCACCATGGAGGGCATGATAGAGAAATGCACCTCCCTCATGAGAGAGATGCATTTGCCTGATGCGGAGATCGAGCAGACAAGGGTCTTTATCCCCATGCTCAAGCGGTGGAAAACGCGGTAAGTGAAGCTCCCCGCCCACAGGGCTTACGCTTCCCGAAAGCACTCCCGGTCAGGTCCGGCAGGGTCCAAGAAAGCGAAGAGGGCCTTCTCCCTAGGCGGCCATTTTCGGCCTAAAGAGTGCAAAAGCCGCCCCGGTTGGATCGAGGAGCATGCTGAACTGGCCCACGTCAGGGATTTCGGTGACATCGGCAAGGATGGTGGCGCCGAGGGACTTGGCCTTCCGGGTAGAGGCCGCAACATCGTCCACGAGGACATACGGCACCCATTGAGGCAGCGCATCGGGCATGGGGCTTCCCATGATGCCTCCCCCTCTTCCCTGCTCGCCCACGTCGATGATGGTATAGTTCATACCGGGCACATCCTCGAGCTTCCAATCGAACAACGCTTTGTAGAACTGCTTTGCCCTCTCCGGGTCCTGGGTATGCAACTCATTGTGCACGAACGGGTTTGCCATGGCTTGCCTCCCTTCTTATGACAATTGTTATCTGCCCGCCCCCTCCTGTCAAGAAAGGGTAAGGATGGCTTGATAGGCGAGGGAGCAGACCGCCGCCGCCAACATCAGCCGGCCACGTCTCCCAATTCGGTACGGGGTTTCGTACCCTTCCATGGGATCAATCGAACGTGGCAAGAGCAGCATGCTTATAGTTTTTCCGGCGTTTCCTGGACTTCTCCCCCTTCCTTGACCTTTTGGATTGTTTGAGGGTATATTTCACAGCATGAATATCCACCACCTGGAGACCTTCGTGAGGATCATCGAGGCGAAAAGCTTCACCAGGGCCGCCGAGGAGCTCTCCCTGACGCAACCGACGGTGAGCAAGCAGATAGTCGACCTTGAGCAGTTCTTCCAGGTGAGACTGATCGACAGAACGAAGCGGAGCCTTGCCCTCACAAGGGCAGGTGAGATTCTCTTCAACTACGCCAAGGACTTTGTTGCCCTGAAAAGGGAGGCCATTGATGCGATGGCGGCCTTTCGAGGCCTGAAGAGCGGCTCCCTGCGTCTCGGCGCGAGCAGCATCCCGGGCGTCTATATCCTTCCGCCCATTCTCAAGGCCTTCAAGAGCCGATTCAGCGGGGTCGAGCTTACGCTCGTCCTGTCAGACAGCAAGGATATCACAACCAGGGTCGAGAACGGCGATATCGATGTCGGATTCGTGGGCTCGAGGGAAGAGACGAAGAGGATCGCCTACAGGAAGTTTCTCGAAGACAACATCATTTTTGTGGCTCCCCTCGACTTCGCTGAAGCAATCGACATTCACGATATCGCCGATTATCCTCTTCTCACAAGGGAGCCGGGCTCGGGGACGAGAAAGTGTTTTGAGACCGCCCTCAGGAAGAGACATCTCAAACTCGAAGATCTGCACGTCGTTGGGGAGTTGGGAGACACGGAAGCCATCAAGGCAGCGGTCCGGGAGGGCATGGGTATTTCCTACATCTCGAACAGGGCAGTGAGGGAGGAATTGGAAAGGGGCCTCCTGAAAGTTCTCCCTGTCAAAGGCCTCCCCGGCGTCAAGAGATCCTTCTACGTGATCACGAAGAAAGACAGGAGCATATCGCCTCAAGCAGAGGCGCTTTTCAGAATCATCAGTGAATGGAGACACAATGGGCACGAGTAAATGGATCTTGATATGCCTTGCCGTCACCATTGCATGGGTCGGCGGCATCACGGGCACAGGGAGCGCAAAGGTTTACTATGACATATATGGTCAGTCGTACAGGAGAATTACCATAGCGATTCCGCCGTTCATGAGCGCGGATAAGGAGCGGTCGGAAATGAGCGACCTCCTTGCTCAGGACCTGGACATGTCAGGGTTTTTCGTCGTAGCCCCGCGCTCCATGATGGACCAGGCGTTCCTGAGCGAAGGAGTGGATAGGAAAAGCATAAGGTTCGACCAGTGGCAGTCTCTCGGCGTAGAGCTCCTGTGCAAGGCCACGGTTGAGGAAAAGGAGAACGCTGTCTCCCTTTCCGCGTATCTCTATGACGTGGGAGACGGCTCGCTCTCCTTCGCGAAGAAATTCGGGGCTGCCTCCGAGGATTGGAGGAGAATGATCCATCGCCTCGCGGATGAAATCATCCTTCAGGCGACGGGCGAAAAGGGCATCATGAGCTCGAGGATCCTTTTCGTGGAAGGGCGGCGAGACGTGTACGTCTCCGACTTCGACGGCGGCGGGGCCAAGAAGCTGACCAACTATAACAAGCTTATCGTTTCGCCCTCTATCTCCCCCGACGGGAAATACCTTGCCTTCACTTCCTACCGGGAGGGCAAGCCCTGCCTCTACGTGTCAGACCTGGACGCAAACCGGGAGGTATTCGCCGACAAGGAAGACGGCATGACAATCGGGGCCGCCTGGATGGATAGGCGGACCCTGGCCTATTCCCACACGGCCGGGCGGTACTCGACCATATACTCGGTCAACGTGGAGACGAAAGACCGCAAGGTCCTGCTCAAGAAAGAAGGCATTCTCACCTCCCCCACGTTCAGCCCGGACGGGACGAAAATGGTCTTTGTATCCGACATCTATGGCGGGCCGAACATCTTTGTCAAGGACATGGCCACGGGCGAGGTAAAGCGTCTCTCCTACTTTGGGAACTACAATACGTCGCCCGCCTTTTCCCCGAAGGGCGACTTGATCGCGTTCGTCTCAAAGACGGAAGGGGCCCTGGAGATCTGCGTCATGAGGCCTGACGGCTCTGACGCAAGGGTGCTCACCGATGGCGGCGTGAACGATTCGCCGCGCTTCTCGCCCTGTGGCAGGTATATTATCTATTCTTCGCAGAAGGGAAGCGGCAAGACACAGATCTATTTCATGCTCCGGAATGGCGACAACAAACGGGCGCTCAAACTAATTGGCAACGAAGAGACGCAGCCGGGTCTCATGCCCTAAGAGGGGGAGGAAATGAAGAGAATAGTTCCATGGTGTGCAGCTATCGCATTACTGCTCTTGTGCGGATGCGCCTCGAAGCCGGCTTCGACCCCTGTCGGCCAGGGCCCTTCCCAGGAAGCAGGAGCCGGGAAAACGGGAGGGCCGGCCGTCGAATCGCAAAAAGGCGGAGAAGGGACCATTAGCGAGGAGGACCTTGCGAAGAAGGAAGCGGAGAGAAGGCGGGCAGCAGAAGAGGCGATGAAGGCCGGAAGCCTTACGGACATTTATTTCGAATTCGACAGCTACGTCGTAAGGCCCGACGACATACCTGTGCTCACGGACCTTGCGGCTAAGCTCAACGCCAATCAGACAGCCAAACTGACAGTGGAGGGTCATTGCGACGAGAGGGGCTCGACTGAATACAACCTTGCCCTCGGCCAGAAAAGGGCAGAAGCGGCGAAGGACTATCTCGTCAAGCTGGGCATCAGCGACAAGCGCATCAAGGTCGTCTCATACGGCAAAGAGGCACCCCTCGTTCCCGGTCACACCGAGGAGGCGTGGGCGAAGAACCGGCGGGATCACTTTGTCGGGCAGTAACATACATCTACGGAGGACACTATGAATGGAAGATTCCTTCCCGTTCTTTTCCTCGGCCTTTTCGCGTTCGGCTGTGCATCCACGGAAGACGTCTCCCAGGTGAGGCATGACGTTTCGACTGTCTACGGCGAACAGAGCACATACATTGAGAAAACGGACGAGCGACTCTCCAAGATGGAGAAGGATATAAAAGACCTCCAGAAGATGGTGGGGACGCCCGAAGCCGGCCTGAGAAAGCAGGTCGCTGATCTCTCTGTTTCGGACCAATTCAGGGACGACAAGATCAAGGCC
This sequence comes from uncultured Syntrophaceae bacterium, assembly GCA_964476435.1. Lineage (GTDB taxonomy): Bacteria > Desulfobacterota > Syntrophorhabdia > Syntrophorhabdales > WCHB1-27 > CAVVNC01. The sequence continues at coordinate 12,177 of CAYZAF010000114.1, read as the reverse complement.
ATCCTGGGGAGGCTGGACGAATTGGAAGCGCAGCTCCGCACTTACTGGGAAGAAACGCGGACCTCCCTGAAGGATTTGCAAAAAGAGATAACTGCCCCTCCTGCTGCCGGCCCGGCTGCGCCGCCAAAGGTGAACTCCGAGGATATCTACAAGCAGGGCTTCGACGCCTTTCAAAAAGGGTCGTATGATAGCGCAGTGAGTCTCTTTACTCAGTTCGTCAAAGAGAACCCGGATTCTCCCCTTGCGCCCAACGCATACTACTGGATGGGTGAGAGCTTCATGAGCGGGAAGAACTATGAGAAAGCCATCGTCCAGTTCCAGGAAGTGGTCGACAAGTTCCCCAAGAGCGACAAGGCGGGAAAGGCCATGCTCCGCCAAGCGGAGGCTTTCAGCGCCCTGGGGGACAAAAAGAGCTCTACGACCCTCCTGAAAAGGGTCATAGAGCTCTTCCCTAAAAGCGAGGAAGCCCGTCTGGCAGAGAGAAAGCTACGTGGTGGCGCCCTCTAGAAGCTCCTCGGTCGCTTCCCCTTCCGCCTCAGTCTTGTCAAGGGCTACCATCTCGTAACCTCTGTACTTCGGAAAGCCGGTGCCTGCGGGGATGATTCTCCCCATGATCACATTCTCCTTCAGGCCCCTCAGGTAGTCCACGCGCCCCTCGATGGCGGCCTGCGTCAATACCTTCGTCGTGTCCTGGAAGCTTGCCGCGGAGATAAAGCTGTCCGTGATGAGCGAGGCTTTCGTGATGCCGAGGAAGAGCGACTCGGCAGTCGCCGGGGTGCCTCCCGCTTCCAGGACGCGCCTATTCTCCTCCTCGAAGACCCACCACTCCACGGGCTCGTCGATGATGAAGTTCGTATCACCCACTTCCTTTATGCGCACCCGTTTCAACATCTGGCGGACGATGATCTCGATGTGCTTGTCGTTTATCTTTACACCCTGCAGCTGATAGACCTCCTGGATCTCATCCACGAGGTAACGGGCCAGTTCCTTCGTGCCCAGGATGCGGAGCACGTCGTGGGGGTTGACCGGGCCGTCGATGAGCGCCTCTCCTGCCCGCACGTAATCGCCTTCGTGCACAATGATGTGCTTTCCCCTTTGAATCGTATACTTTCTCGGCTCTCCCCTTTCCGGCGTAACGACTACCTCCCTTTTCCCTTTTGACAGCTTACCGAAGGAGACTTGGCCGGAGATCTCCGTGACCGTGGCGCTCTCTTTGGGCCGGCGCGCCTCGAAGAGCTCGGCGACCCTCGGCAGACCGCCGGTGATATCCTTTGTCTTCGTCGTCTCCCTCGGCATCTTCGAAACGGTGTCGCCCGCATAGATATCGTCCCCGTCGTTGACCACTATGTGGGCTCCGATGGGCAGGATGTAGCGTGCCGGGCTCGCCGTGCCGGGTATGGTGATCGTCCTTGCCTTCTCGTCCTTGATGGAGATCCGGGGCCGGAGATCGGGGTCCCGCGCCTCGATGATGACCTTGTACGCGAGACCGGTCACCTCGTCGACCCGCTCCTGCATGGTAACGCCCTCGTTGATGTCGCCGAACTTGACCTTACCCGACACTTCCGAAAGGATAGGCGTCGTGTACGGATCCCATTCCGCCAGGATCTGGCCTTCACTCACCTTCTGCCCATCCGCAACCTTCAGCTTCGCGCCGTAAATGACCGGATACTTCTCGCGCTCGTGGCCGGCCTCGTTAAGGAGAACGACTTCGCCGTTCCTGTTCATGGCAACGGGCTGCCCTTCCTTGTTGAGGACCATCTTCACGTTCATGAGCTTCACGTATCCTTCGTTCCTCGCCTCCAGGGTCGACTGTTCGACCCGTCTCGACGCGGCGCCGCCGATGTGGAACGTCCTCATGGTAAGCTGCGTGCCCGGTTCGCCGATGGATTGGGCTGCGATGATGCCCACTGCCTCGCCTATGCTCACGAGCCTCCCCCGGGCAAGATCTCTGCCGTAGCAGAGGGCGCAGACACCCCTTTTCGATCTGCACGTGAGGGCCGAGCGGATCTTCACGACTTCATAGCCCGCCTCGTCGATCTTTTTCAGGTGCTCTTCCCTGATCTCCTCGTTCCTCTGGACAATGATCTCGCCGTCTGGATCCCTCAGGTCCTCAAGGGAGACCCTTCCGAGGATCCTCGTGCCGAGCTGCTCGATCACCTCGCCCCCTTCTATAAGGGAGGTCACTTCGATGCCGTCGAAGGTACCGCAGTCCGTCTCTCCTACGATCACGTCGTGGGCAACGTCCACAAGGCGCCTCGTGAGATAGCCCGAATTCGCCGTCTTGAGGGCCGTATCCGCGAGTCCCTTTCTGGCGCCGCTCGTGGAGATAAAGTACTGGAGCACCGTAAGGCCTTCGCGGAAATTGCTCGTGATAGGCGTCTCGATAATCTCCCCTGACGGTTTCGCCATGAGTCCCCTCATGCCCGCAAGCTGCCTGATCTGTTGTGCGTTGCCTCTTGCTCCCGAATGGGCCATGATGAACATGGGGTTCAAGCTGTTCTGATACTCGTACTGAACAGGGGCGAGGGCCTTTCCGGCACCGTCCCCCTTCTTGGAGCCCTTCTTCACGGCCTTGGGGGCGGCCTTGACCTGGAATTCTACGGGCACTTCTACCCGCTCTGACCCGAGCTCCCTCATCAACTCGTCGGCGATCCTCTCGGTCACGTCGGCCCAGATATCGATCACCTTATTGTATCGCTCGCCGTCCGTGATCAACCCTTCTGAATACTGGTTCTGGACGACCTTGACCTCCTCGTACGCGTTGTTGATGAGCTCCTCTTTGCGCTCAGGGATGATCATGTCGTCGATGGAAATGGAAATTCCGCCTATGGTGGCATAGTAGAAGCCTATCCCTTTCAGCCGGTCGGAGAGGATAACGGTTGCCTTCTCTCCGCCCTGCCTGTAGCAGATGTCCACGAGCTGCCCTATGGACTTCTTGTCCATGATCCGGTTGATGACGGAGAATGGGATCATTTCCGGGATCACCTCGCGCAGCAGTATCCTTCCCGGCGTCGTGGCGACGATCTCCCCATCCATTCTCACCTTTACCCGGGCATGGAGGTCCACCTCCCCCGAGTCGTACGCGATCCTCACCTCTTCCGGGTCGGCAAATATTCTTCCCTCTCCCGGCCGGTACTTGCGGTCTATGGTGAGATAGTAGAGGCCAAGAACGATGTCCTGAGTCGGAACAATGATGGGCCTGCCGCTCGCCGGGGAGAGGATGTTGTTCGTCGACATCATGAGCACCCGGGCCTCAGATTGGGCCTCTATCGAGAGCGGCACATGGACCGCCATCTGGTCTCCATCGAAGTCCGCGTTGTAGGCCGGGCAGACAAGGGGGTGGAGCTGAATTGCCTTGCCGTCGATGAGCAGGGGCTCGAAGGCCTGGATGCCGAGCCTGTGGAGCGTAGGCGCCCTGTTGAGGAGCACCGGGTGCTCCTTGATCACCTCTTCCAGCATATCCCATACCTCGGGACGCTCTTTCTCCACGAGCTTCTTCGCGTTCTTTATGGTGGTGGCAAACCCCTTCTTGATGAGCCTGTTATAGACAAAAGGCTTGAAAAGCTCGAGGGCCATGTGTTTCGGAAGGCCGCACTCGTGGAGCCTTAGCTCCGGGCCGACCACGATGACGGACCGACCCGAGTAATCGACCCTCTTGCCGAGGAGATTCTGGCGGAAGCGGCCCTGCTTGCCCCTCAGCATGTCGGAGAGCGACTTGAGCGGCCTCTTGCTCGTCCCTGTGACGATGCGGCCCCGCTTGGAATTATCGAAAAGGGCATCGACCGCCTCCTGGAGCATCCTCTTCTCATTCCTGATGATGATCTCGGGCGCGTTCAGCTCCATGAGCCGTTTGAGCCTGTTGTTCCTGTTGATGACCCGCCGGTAGAGGTCGTTCAGGTCGGACGTCGCGAATCTCCCCCCGTCGAGGGGCACGAGGGGACGAAGCTCGGGCGGCAGGACGGGTATGATGTCGAGAATCATCCAGTCCGGCTTGACCCCTGATATGCGAAACGCATCGACAACCTTCAGCCTTCTGGCCAGCTTCTTCCTCTTCGCATCCGAGGAGGTCTCCCTCATGTCTTCCCTTATGGTCTTCCCCACCTCAGTCACGTCGATCCGCTTGAGGCATTCGCGCATGGCTTCCGCGCCTATGCCCCCGAGGAACTTGTCCCCGAACTTCTCCTTGGCCTCGAGGTACTTGTCTTCGGTGATAAGCTCGCAGAATTTGTACTGCGACGGACCGGGCTCGACCACGATGTACATCTCGAAGTAGAGCACCCGCTCCACCTCCTTGATGGTCAGCTCCAAAAGCGTGCCTATCTTGCTCGGCATGCTCTTCAGAAACCAGATGTGGGCGATGGGGGAGGCAAGGTGGATATGGCCCATCCGCTCCCTCCGGACCTTGGACTGGATCACCTCTACGCCGCATTTCTCGCAGATGATGCCCCGGTGCTTCATCCTCTTGTACTTGCCGCAGATGCACTCATAGTCCTTCACCGGACCGAAGATCCTCGCGCAGAAGAGGCCGTCCTTTTCCGGTTTGAAAGTACGGTAGTTGATCGTTTCCGGCTTCTTCACCTCGCCGAAGGACCATTTTTCTATAAGCTCGGGCGAGGCGAGCGACAGCTTCATCGCCGTGTAGCTCAGGGGATCCTTCTGTTTATCGAAAATTTTGAAATAGTCGTCCAAAATGGCCCTCCTTATTCTTCTTTGACCAGGTCGACATTGATGCACAAGCTCTGCAGTTCCTTAACCAGTACGTTGAATGATTCAGGCAGGCTCGGCTCCAGCACGTCTTCGCCTTTGACGATCGATTCATAAGCCTTCACCCTTCCGCTCACATCGTCGGACTTGATGGTGAGGAATTCCTGGAGGGAATAAGCGGCGCCGTATGCTTCGAGGGCCCACACCTCCATCTCCCCCAGCCTCTGACCGCCGAATTGCGCCTTTCCACCCAGGGGCTGCTGCGTCACGAGCGAATAGGGTCCTATGGAACGGGCGTGTATCTTGTCGTCCACAAGGTGGTGGAGCTTCAAGAGATACATGTAGCCTATGGTCACGTCGTGGTGGAACGGCTCACCCGATCTCCCGTCGTAGAGCGTGATCTGCCGCGTCGTGGGCAGCCCCGCCATCTTGAAGGCATCGCTGATCTCCGCCTCTTTTGCGCCGTCAAAGACGGGAACCGAGATGTGCACGCCGTCCTTGACCTGGTTCGCCAGCTCTATCAACTCGTCCTCGCTGAGCTTTTTCAGGAATTGCTGCATCTCTCCCGGGCCGAAGATCTCCCTCATCCGGCTCCTGATGAGGGAGGCGTTATTCGTTTCGATGAGCTTGCCTATGGCCTTCCCCAGTTCCTTGGATGCCCAACCCAGATGGGTTTCGAGTATCTGTCCTGCGTTCATGCGCGAGGGTACCCCAAGGGGATTCAAGACCACGTCTACAGGCGTCCCGTCCTCGGTGAAAGGCATATCTTCCTCAGGGAGGATGACGGACACGATCCCTTTATTTCCGTGCCTGCCGGAGATCTTGTCGCCCACCGCGATCTTCCTCTTCATGGCCACGTAAACCTTGATGGTTTTGAGCACGCCGGGCGGCAGCTCATCTCCCTTCTTTATTTTGTTTATCTTGTCTTCGTAGTAGAGCTTTATCAGATCGATCTGGTTCTCCTTGCTGTCGACGATCTTGGCGATCTTCGCCGCGAAGTCGTCCTCGAAGTTCATTTCCTGCAGCCTGTCGAGGTTGAGGTTCGCGACCCGCTCTTTTGTGAAAACCTCGCCCTTCTTGGCGACAACCTTCCCCTTTCCGTCTTTTATCTCTTTGCGAGCCGCTTTTCCGAGGAGCAGGTCCTGCACCTTTCCCCTCGTCGAATCGAGGATGATCTTTATCTGGTCTTCCTGGTCCTTGAGGATGTTCGATATCTCGATATCCTCGATGAGCCTCGAACGCTCGTCCTTGTCTATCCCCCTTCGGGAGAGCACCTTCACGTCAATGACGATGCCCTCGATGCCGTGGGGGATCCGCAAGGAGGTGTCCTTCACATCCCCCGCCTTCTCACCGAAGATCGCGCGGAGCAGCTTCTCCTCGGGCGTAAGCTGCGTTTCTCCCTTGGGCGTCACTTTCCCAACGAGGATATCGCCCGCCCGCACCGTCGCGCCTATCCTGATGATCCCGCTCTCGTCCAGATCCTTGAGGGCCTCGTCCCCCACGTTCGGGATGTCCCGGGTGACCTCTTCCTTTCCGAGCTTCGTATCCCGGACCACGCACTCGAGCTCCTCTATGTGGATCGAGGTAAAACTGTCCTCAGCCACCAGGCGCTCATTGATGAGGACCGAGTCTTCGTAATTGAAGCCTCGCCAGGGCATGAAGGCCACCATGACATTCTTGCCGAGGGCCAGCTCCCCCTTGTCCGTGGAGGGACCGTCGGCGAGGACCTCACCTTTTTTCACGTAGTCGCCTTTCCGGACGATCACGCGCTGGTTGATGCATGTGTCCTGGTTCGAGCGCCTGAACTTGAGCAGATTGTATACGTCGATCCGGGTGACTGGCTTATCCCCGTTTTGCCTCTCTTCGTACTTGAGGATGATCCTGTTCGCATCGACGCTCTCTATCAAGCCCTCGTGCTTTGCCACGATGCTCACCCGTGAATCCCTCCCGACGATGCGCTCCATGCCGGTGCCGATCAGGGGTGCCTCTGTCTTGATGAGGGGCACTGCCTGCCTCTGCATGTTGGAGCCCATGAGGGCGCGGTTTGCATCGTCATGCTCGAGGAAGGGGATGAGGGATGCGGAGACGCTCACGAGCTGCTTCGGGGAGACGTCCATGAGATCGACGCTCATGGGGTCTATCTGGAAGAACCCCCCGCTCTTTCTTGCGGAGACGAGGTCTGTGAGGAAGCGTCCGTGCTCATCAACCGGCGCATTCGCCTGGGCCACGTAATACTGTTCCTCTTCGAGGGCGCTCATATACTTTATGTTGTTGGTCACCCTGCCGTTGATCACTTCCCGGTAAGGCGTCTCGATGAAGCCGTATTCATTGACCCGGGCATAGGTGGACAGGGACGCGATGAGACCAATGTTGGGCCCTTCCGGCGTTTCGATGGGGCAGACCCGGCCGTAGTGGGTCGGGTGAACGTCGCGGACTTCGAAACCCGCCCGCTCCCTGGTCAGACCTCCGGGGCCGAGGGCCGAGAGCCTCCGCTTATGGGTGATCTCTGACAGCGGGTTTGTCTGGTCCATGAATTGGGAAAGCTGGCTGCTCGCGAAGAAGTCCTTCACCGCCGTCGCAACAGGCTTCGGGTTCACGAGGTCGTGGGGCATGAGCGTCTCCATCTCGGGAAAGGTCAGCCTCTCCTTGATGGCCCGCTCCATCCTTACGAGGCCCATCCTGAACTGGTTCTCAAGAAGCTCGCCCACTGTCCTCACCCGTCTGTTGCCCAGATGATCGATGTCGTCTCCCGGGCCGCGGGCATCCTTCAGCTTAAGCAGCTGCCTGACCACCTCGATGATATCCTCCTTGCGCAGCGTGCACTCATCGAGGGGAATGGAGAGGCCGAGCCGGTGGTTCATCTTGAGCCTTCCGACCTTGGACAGGTCGTACCGCTCGGCGCTGAAGAACATGTTGCGCACGAGGGCTTCCGCAAACTCGTACGTGGGGGGGTCCCCCGGTCGAAGCTTCCGGTAGATCTCGAGGAGGGCCTCGTCTTTGCTGCCCGCCTTGTCGACGAGGAGCGTGTCGCGCAGGGAGGAGCTGACATTCAGGTTGTCGATGAAGAGCACATCGAAGCTCTTAATGCCCTTGGCAGTGATCTTCGCCAGATCCTCTTCCGTGATCTCCTTGTTAATGGGGACGATGATCTCCTTGCCCGCGGGGTCTACGATATTGGCCGCGGCGATCTTGCCGATGACATCCTCCTGCTCCACGGGGATTTTCGCGATGTTCGCCTGCTCCATCTTCTTAATGACGCCCTTGGTGATCTTCTTGTGCTTCTTCACCAGCACCTCGTCCGTCTCCGCGTTCACGATGTCGGCGGGCGCCTTCTGCCCGACAAGAAGATCGAAGGGCGTCTCCTTGAAGACCTTTCCGTCTTTGAGGACGACTGTTTCCTTCTCGTAGAAGTAGTCGAGGATCTCCTTTTCCGTGTACCCGAGGGCACGCAGGAGCAGCGTGACCGGAATCTTCTTGCGCTTGTCTATGCGGACGTACAGGAGATCCTTGTGGTCGAACTCGAAATCGAGCCACGACCCACGGTAGGGAATAATCCTGGCCGTATAAGCGAAGTTTCCGCTGAAGGGCGCCTTTGACTGGTCGCAGTCGAAGTAGACACCAGGCGACCGGTGGAGCTGGCTGACGATGACCCTCTCCGTTCCGTTGATGATGAAGGTCCCCCGCTCCGTCATGAGGGGTATCTCTCCGAAGTAGACATCCTGCTCCTTGACTGCCTTAATGTCCTTTATCTTCGTGTTAGGATCTATGTTAAAGACGACGAGCCGGATGGTCACCTTCATAGGGGAGGCGAAGGTGAGCCCCCTCACGATGCACTCCTCCTCTGAGTATTTCGGATCGCCTATCTCGTACTGGACAAATTCCAGCGAGGTGGTGTCGTGCGAATCCTTGATAGGAAATACACTGTTGAAGACCCCCTGAAGTCCCACGTTGGCCCGCTCTTCCGGCTTGATTCCCTGCTGGAGAAAGCTCTCGTAGGAGCTGAGTTGGATTTCGATAAGATTGGAAATCTCGAGAACCTCTTTGAGCTTCCCATAACTCTTCCTCACAATCTTATTATGAAAAGTCTGCCTCATATCCCTTTCACCTCTTTATTGAAAGGTTCGGGGGCAAGGCAATGCCTTGCCCCTCGATACCATAAGCGTGCGTCTCCCTTCTACTCGACCTTGACCTGCCCGCTTACCTCTTCGAGCTGCTTCTTGATATTCGCGGCTTCCTGCTTCGATACCCCTTCCTTCACCGGCTTAGGCACGCCCTCGACGAGGTCCTTTGCCTCTTTCAGCCCGAGGCTCGTAATGGCCCGGACCACCTTTATCACCTGGATCTTCTTGTCTGCTTCGTATCCGGTAAGGATTACGTTGAACTCAGTCTGCTCCTCCACGGCTTCCGCTGCCGCTGCAGGCGCCGCTCCGCCGGCGGCGGCAGCAGCGGCCATCACGGGCATCGCCGCAGTCACACCGAATTTCTCCTCGAGGGTCTTGATAAATTGCGACAGCTCGAGGACCGTCATATTCTCAATGAAGGTGATTACTTCTTCTCTTGTCACAGCCATTTACCTCATCCTCCTTTATGATCCTTCTTTTTGGGCTTTGATCGCGTTGAGCGTCAGCAGGAGCTGCGTAAGGTTCCCCGTAAGCACATTGACGAGCCTTTGAGGCAGGCCGAGCATGAGCCCGAGAAGCTTACCCACGAGCACCTCTTTGGGGGGTATGGTTGCAAGGGTCGCGATATCCGGCGCCCCAATCTTCTGACTCCCGAGGATGCCTGATTTCAGCTTGAGCTTGGGCACATCCTTGGCAGTCGAGGTCAGGACTTTTGCCACGCCTACCGGGTCCTTGAAGCTGTAGATCACGGCGTTCGGGCCTGCAAACTGATCCGAAAGCGCCGCTGCCTGGGTCCCGGTCGACGCTATCTTGAGAAGCGTGTTCTTCGTGACCTTGAACTCACCGCCCACATTGTCGAGCTCTCTTCGCAGCTTGGAAATCTGGGCCACGCTCATGCCGCTGTACTCGGCAAGAAAGAGAGCTCCCGCCCGCTTGAGCTTATCTCCAAGCTCTTCCACTACCTTTTCTTTTGCCTTTCTTTCCAATTGGTTTCATCCCTCCTTTCGTATGGAGAATATGTATGGAAAGCCAGAGAGACGAAAAAAGCTCGTGCTGCAGTCTCGGCAGGCCGTTTCCCGTTTACCCTCAAAATCGGCACCTGCTGTCTCTGACTCTTTCCCTACTTGGATAGAACCCTTACGTACGCGGGATCTATCTTTACGCCCGGGCTCATGGTTTTTGAAATGGCTACCCCTCTCACGTACGTGCCTTTGCTTGAAGAAGGCTTTAATCTGGTGACTGCGTCAAAGAGGGAGAAGATGTTTTCCCTGAGTTTCTCCTTGCCGAAACTATTCTTACCAACGGGCACATGGAGATTGCCCGCCTTGTCCACGCGAAACTCCACCCGGCCTGCCTTGACCTCTGTCACGGCCTTCGCCACGTCGAAGGTCACGGTGCCCACTTTGGGGTTGGGCATGAGACCTCTGGGCCCGAGAATCTTACCGAGCTTGCTCACGGCGCCCATCATGTCGGGCGTTGCTACGGCCTTGTCGAACTCCAGCCAGCCCTTTTGGATCTTGTCGATCAAATCATCTGACCCAACAAAATCTGCTCCCGCGTCAACAGCTTCCTTCTCTTTTTGCCCTTTTGCGAAGACGACGACCGTCACCTTCTTCCCCAACCCATTGGGGAGCACGACGGAGCCCCGCACCATCTGGTCGGCGTGCCTCGGGTCAACGCCAAGGCGCATGGCCACTTCTATTGTCTCGTCGAACTTCCGTTCCGGCATCTCAACGAGAATGTCGAGGGCCTCATCGAGGCCATATCTCTTTTCCCTATCTACTTTTCCCCTGGCTTCTCTGTATTTCTTTGATTTTCCTGCCATTTCCTTCGCTCCTCAAAAAAATAGAGATGATCGGAACAGTCTTCCCCTGTTTCGATCGGACGCTCCTCCATGCTGCACTGTGCACTTGCCGGATTCTCTTATCCCTCCACTACCTCCAGGCCCATACTCCGCGCCGATCCTTCCACGATTCTCATGGCTCCGGAAAGATCCTTTGCGTTCAGGTCGGGCATCTTCAGCCGTGCAATCTCCTGTACCTGGGATTTCGTCACCTTTCCCACTGTCTCCTTCCTCGGGTTGCTTGCTCCTTTCGCAAGCTTCACGGCCCTTTTCAGGAGGAAAGAGACGGGAGGGGTCTTCGTGATGAAGGTAAAGGTCCTGTCGGAGAAAATGGTGATGAGGACTGGGATGATCGTCCCTTCCTGCGTCTTGGTCCTCTCGTTGAAAGCCTTGCAAAACTCCATGATGTTGACCCCGTGTTGACCGAGGGCCGGTCCGACAGGCGGTGACGGGGTTGCCTGTCCTGCCGACAACTGCAGCTTCACCATAGCGACGACTTTCTTCGCCATCTTGTAGGCTCCTTCACATTTTTTCTATCTGCATGAAATCCAACTCTACGGGCGTGGTCCTTCCGAAGATGTTCAAGAGCACCTTCACCTTGCCCTTTTCGGGCTTGATCTCTTCCACGCTACCCGTGAAATTGGAAAAGGGCCCTTCGATCACCTTGACATTGTCTCCCTTGTCGAATCGGATCTTGGGCTTTACCTTGCCTTTCCCCTCCTGGATCGCGGAGACGATATCTTTGATCTCCTCGTCAGGAAGGGGGGTCGGCTTCATGCCGTAGCCAACGAAACCGGTTACCTTCGGCGTGTTGCGAACGAGATACCAAGTATCTTCGGTCATCTCCATCTGGACGATGATGTAGCCGGGAAAGATGGTCCTCTGGGACTTCTTCGCCTGCCCCTTTACCCGTTCCATGATGATCTCCGAGGGGACGATGATCTCGGCGAATTGGTCGACCATGCCGCTCGTTCTTATTCTCTCTTCAAGGGCCTCTTTGACCTTCTGTTCGTAGCCTGAATACGTGTGCACCACATACCATTTCTTTTCCATCGACCTATCCATGGAACAAGGCTTGAATAAACTTGGCGAGGCCGATATCGACGAGGCCGAGGAAGACTGCGGCTATGAAAACCGTGATGAGGACCACGTACGTTCCCTTCATTGTTTCCTTTCTCGAAGGAAAGGTCACGCGCTTAGTCTCCAGGTAGACCTCTTTGAAATATTCCTTGACCTTGTCAAGCGTTGCTTTTGCGTCCATGGGTTCTCCAGTACAAGCAGGCCAGGAGGGATTCGAACCCCCAACACCCGGATTTGGAGTCCGGTGCTCTATCCGTTAGAGCTACTGGCCTATTATTTCGTTTCCTTGTGGCTAGTATGCTTTCTGCATACTTTGCAATACTTCTTCATCTCGAGCCTGTCAGGGGTCTTCTGCTTGTTCTTCGTCGTCGTATAGTTCCTGTTCTTGCAATCCGAGCAGGCCAAGGTCACCAGCTGCCTCATCTCATC
>CAYZAF010000113.1:0-7891 GCA_964476435.1 uncultured Syntrophaceae bacterium | reverse complement strand
TGACCCTGGTGCAGGAGCCCTGCTCAACACCATACCCAAGCTATTCATGAACGACAGAGCGGAGAAGGAATGGGGATGGCGCTTCTCCTACACGCTTGCGGACATGGTAGAGGACTTCATCGGGGAATTCAAGAAGATGCTTTAAAGTGTGCAAGGTCTGACGGGCACGACAGAGCCTGAGTCTTCCGATCGAGCCTTTGCAGCCTCTCAGGGCAATCTCGTTTGATCAGAAGAGCTTGAGAAACCCATCGGGGGACAGGCTCGTGGCCAGCATGACCATGTTGATGTCCCTGTGCTCCGTCCAGGTTTCACTCTTCTGGTGCTCAGGCCGGAGCCAGAATCCCTCTATAGCCTCCATTGGCGGCGCATGCTTGAGGACCGCTTCAATGGCCTGCCCGAAGGCATGGCTGCCGGCTGAGACAAGGCGGTTCTCCTCGGCGAGGGCCCGGAGCCTCTGGGCCGCGTGGAGACCTATGGAAAGGCCGAACTCGCGAAAGGGGAGGCGGTAGTCGGGGCCCTCCGAGAGCTGATTCTGGGCGGTGAAGGCTTCCAGGCCCTGACGGGAGGCAGAAAGGAGCGCATGGAGGAGGTCCGCTGAGGCAGGGCAGCTCTCTCTTGCGATGAGCTGGCCCAGCCTGTATGCGTCAGAAAGGAGGCTGCCCAAGCCGAGGGGGTCATCCGTAGCGAGGCCCTTGCCCCTGCACATCTCATCCATGGTCCTGATTTCTGTTGAGAGGTCTTTTTCCGCCCCATCGGGAGCGTCGGCGGCAATTGCCGCGGTTTGAGAGTACGTGATAAGCCCGTCCAGGGCATCGTGCTGTCCCATGTGCGGGACGAGCGGGTGGGAAAGGTCGATACTCATCTTCCAAGCCATGCGCCGGTGCCCGCCTCTGGGAGACTGGTAGACAAAAGTGGCGCAGGAGGTCCGTGCCAGCTCGAAGGCCCACCTGTTGTACGTGTAATCGCCGGTAACCCTGGCGACCCGGTTGAGGGCGTGCATCCACTTCGTGAGATAGTGAAAGTACTGGCCGTCCCGGTCCCATTCCAGCCGTTCGTCGAAAGGCTCCCCAGGTCTGCGCTCCTTCAGCCGCTTGCCTATTCTCAAGCCGCCCCTTGTCGGATGGAGCGCGGCCTCCCGATCGTCGAGGCCGCTGAGCCAGCCTTTCCGCTGGTCATCATCCCGATGGCGTCCGAGCACCTGGTGCACCTGCTCCACGAGGCGGAGCGCCAGTTCCTTGAAGCTTTCGTCGCCGGTCCTCTCGTAGAGGCCGAGAAAGTTACAGACCCCGAAGGCATCGGTCCACAGGTAGCGTCTCGGTGGGGCCATTGACGAGGAAAGCCCGGTAGAGCGCGCGAAATCCATCATGATGTCAATCACAGCGGTTAGCGCGTGCTCTTCCATCAGGTCCCCTACCCCTTCAGCTTCGTCGTCCTTCCTACGGGCTCTTTTCACATTGCCGCCGATCGCCCGAAAGGAGAGACCGTAGAGAAGCAAGCGACAGTGTACCACGTTTACTGATTGTTGGGTATTGCCGATTGCGGGGAATGGCCACGAGGGGACGCATGAGGTCTTAGATTGACAAGGAGGCATGGAATGATTACATGTGGTATTGAGCGAAGCATGTGGAGGTGACGCTATGGCACGCAAGGAATACGTGTGCTTGAAGTGTGGGTTGGAGTTCAGGGCAATCCCAGGCGAGGAAGAGCCGCCGGAATGCCCGGAGTGCGAGACCAATGACACGGAGCGGCTCGAGTTCTCCACCTACGGGGGAACCAGTGAGGAGCTAGATTTCACGCCGCGGAGGTCCCGCTATTCCTGATAGTAGCCCGCAAGGCATGGCGGTAGCCGTGGGTCAAAGCCCTGGGGCCATAAGGCCTTGCGTTGTCCGCGATTCTCGAGGGAACTCCCCTTTTCCGACGCATCCGCAATGCATTATACTTATGACGGTCTCCAGGCATACCTTTTTGCTAAGAAGACCGGTATGAGGGGTAATGAGCGAGAGGCGGCAAGGGCGGGATGACGGGGAAGGGCAGGGGCTCAACGCCAGAATCATTGCTACGGGCGCCGATCTCCTGCGGGGTCTTGCGGGGGAAAAGCCCTCCCTGTTCCAGAGGGATCGATGGGTTGGCAGGATCATGGATTGGTCCCTCGGGGATGCGGAATTCCGCACGCGGCTGCTGCGCTTCGTGGACGTATTTCCCGCACTCTCTGCCTCTCGTGCGCTCTCGCACCACCTGAAGGAGTATTTCGGGGACATGGGCAGTCCCGCCCCCGGCCCGCTTCGATGGGCCATGGGCGCGGCTTCAGGGCCTCTGGCCGCGCCTTTTCTGGCCAAAATCATCCGCTACAGCATCGAGAAGCTGGGGCAGCAGTTTATCATAGGTGATACCTCGGAAAGAGCCATGAAGAGCCTCTCGAGGATCCGCAGCGAGGGGTGCGCCTTTTCCGTAGACATCCTGGGCGAGGCCGTAGTGAGCGAGGACGAGGCTGAAGCTTACGCCGGCCAATACGCGGTGCTCATCCGCGACCTGCGGGGAGCCGAGGGGAAATGGCCCGCCCTCGCCGGAGGCGGCGAGAGCAGGGACGCCCTCGACTGGGGCTACGCGCCGGCCATATCGATCTCCCTCAAACCCAGCTCTCTCCATTCCCAGATCAGGCCTCAGAACTTCGAGGGCTCCGTAGAAGCGGTCTTGAGGCGCTTGCGCCCCCTCTACGAGCAGCTTATCGAGGCCCGGGGCGCCATGTGCATCGACATGGAATCTTACGCATACAAAGGCATCTCCCTGGGGGTCTATAAGGCCCTTCGCAAAGAGTATCCCGGGTATAGGGACCTCTCCATCGCCGTGCAGGCCTACCTCAGGGATACAGGCGCTGACGTCGAGGACCTCCTTGCCTGGTCCGAAAAGCACGGGCTTCCGGTCGGCATCAGGCTCGTGAAAGGCGCGTACTGGGACTACGAGGTGGTCAGGGCACGGCAGAACGGATGGGTCATACCCGTCTACACCGAGAAGGCTGAGACGGACGCAGCCTTCGAGCGCCTCGCCCGGCTCGTCCTCGAGCACCACGACACAGCCTATCTTGCGGCCGGCACGCACAATATCAGATCCATCGCAGCTGTTCTGGAGCTGGCCGCACAGGCGCACACCCCTTCCGACCGTTACGAATTCCAGGTACTTTACGGGATGGCAGAGCCTGTGAGGAGGGTCCTCCTCGACAGGGTAGGCCGGGTGCGCCTCTACTGTCCCTGTGGGCCGATTGTCCCAGGTATGGCATATCTCGTTCGCCGGCTCCTCGAGAATACTGCCAACCAGAGCTTCCTCCGTCTCATGTTCTCGGAGCGGACGGATGCGGGCGATCTGCTCCGGGACCCGGCAGAGGCTGTTGAAAAAGCGCGTGCCCCTCAGGCATCGACTGCACGGAAAGCCCGTGCATTGGCCGCCCCGCCCTCTTCCGATTTGCCCCCGTTCGAGAATCAGCCTCCCGCAGATTTCACCCGCGAAGACGAGAGGGACCGTTTCCGCGAGGCCCTTGCCAGGGTGCGTCAAAAGCTGGGCCGGACTTACCCCCTCTTCATCAACGGCGAAGACAGGGCCACGGAAGAGACTGAGGCGTCAACAAACCCTGCGGACCCCTCGGAGGTGATCGGCTGGGTCTGCCAGGCGCGAAGGATCGAGGCGGATGAGGCCATTGCCGCAGCCTCCTCGGCCTTCGAGAGATGGCGGAATACCGATGCTTCTACGAGGGCTTCATACCTGCTAAAGGCCGCCGGCCACCTGCGCGCCCGCCGGTTCGAGCTCGCAGCGTGGCAGGTGCTGGAGATCGGCAAGCAGTGGGACCAGGCCTCTGCGGACGTGGCGGAAGCCATCGATTTCCTCGAGTACTACGCGCGCGAGATGGAGAGGCTCGGATCTCCCCGGCTCCTGCCGTCGCCGCCAGGCGAAAGGAATTATTCCCTCTACGAGGCGAGGGGGGTGGCAGTAGTCATCGCCCCCTGGAATTTTCCCCTCGCCATAAGCTGCGGCATGGTCTCCGCTGCCATCGTCACAGGCAACTGCGTTGTTTACAAGCCCTCCCCCCTCACGCCCATCATCGGCCGCCATCTGGTCGAGGCTTTCAGCGATGCGGACCTGCCGGCCGGCGTCTTCAACTACGTGCCGGGCAGAGCAGAGGAGATAGCAGAATACCTGATCGACCACGGGGCGGTGAGCACCATCGCCTTCACAGGGTCGACGGATGTGGGCCTCCGGATCATCGAGAAGGCGGCTACGACCAGGCAGGGACAATTCCAGGTGAAGAGGGTGATCTGCGAGATGGGCGGCAAGAACGCGATCATCATCGACGAGGACGCGGACCTGGACGAGGCCGTTCCGGGGGTCCTCGTCTCTGCGTTCGGCTTCCAGGGCCAGAAATGCTCGTCATGTTCCCGGGTGATCGTGGTGGGGGCCATCTACGACGTCTTCGTGGAGCGCCTCATAGGGGCAGCGAAGTCTCTCGCCTTGGGCCCTGCCGAAGATCCTGCCTTCGCCCTAGGACCAGTGGCCGACGACCGGGCCCGATCGCGCATCCTTTCGTACATCGAGGTCGGGGATAAGGAGGGAAGGGTGCTCTTTCAGGGGGAGGCGCCTGAGGGACGCAATTACGTTCCCGTCACCATCCTCGGCGACATCGAGATTGGCCACCGGGTAGCCCAGGAAGAGATATTCGGGCCGGTCCTCGCCGTGATGAGGGCAGCAACCTTCGAAGAAGCCCTGGACAAGGCCAATGCAACGCGCTTCGCCCTCACTGGGGGCGTTTTCAGCCGCAGCCCCGACCATCTTGAAGCGGCACGAAGGAGCTTCCGCGTGGGGAATCTCTACTTGAACCGGCACATCACCGGGGCCCTCGTGGGGCGCCAGCCCTTCGGGGGTTTCAAGCTGTCCGGCCTGGGGACAAAGGCCGGAGGCGCAGAGTACCTCCTCCATTTCATGGACCCCAGGGTGGTGACGGAGAACATTGCGCGCAAGGGTTTTGTGCCGGAGGCGGACCTCGAAGACCCTTGGTGACCCTCGCAAGGGCAGCGCGTTTGCTCAAGCGAGGGCTTTCAGGCGCCGCTCCAACTCGCCCTTTGGCAGGGCGCCCACTGCTTGGTCCACCACTTTCCCGTTCTTGTAAAAGAAGAGCGCCGGCACCCCCCGTATGGCGTGCCTCGACGCAGTCTTCGGCGAGTTGTCTACGTTTACTTTGGCAAATTTCACCTTTCCAATAAAACTTTGCGCCAGCTCATCCAGAACCGGCTCGAGCTTGCGGCAGTGGCCTCACCAGAGCGCGGTGAAGTCGACCAGCACGGAACCGCGAAAGCTCGCCACCTCCCTTTGGAAGGTGGCATCGGTGACCTCGATGGGCCTGTCAGGATAGAGGCTCGGAAGATCGAGGGGCTCCTTGCACTTCCCGCACGTGGGCCGGTCCTGCCACCGGCTTTTCGGAACGCGGTTCCTTGTTCCACACTTCGGACAGACGACTATAATGGACTCATTCTCCATAACCGATCAGCCTCCATAAGACTTTGTCACAGAGAGTGTATCCATCGCCCCCCTCCTTCGCAAGCCCTCAAAATCAAGAGAGGCAAAACAAAGGGCCATCCCCCGATGCTTCAGAGGATGGCCCTTTTGCGAAGAGGAGCTAAAGCCTTCTCTTAAGAGGCATCTACCCCTTCAGAACGAGGTACATGTTGTTGCCGCCGCGCTGGACGAGGAGGAGCAGAGAGTCGTTCGAGTGGGACTTCTCGATCAGCTCTTTTGCCTCCTCCACCCCCTTTACAGGATGGCGGTTTACCTCGAGGATCACGTCGCCCCTCTGGACGGACGCCTGCTCCGCAGGGCTGCCCGGCTCAACGCCGGCAACCAGCACGCCTTTGTCGGTCTTGACCCCGAGGTGCCGCGCGAGATCAGGGGTGAGGTCCTGGAGCTGTAAGCCCCATTTCCCCGGGGCTGTCTCCCCGGAGCGCGCAAACCGGGGCTCCTTGGCGTCGAGCTTGGCGACCTTCACGTTGAGCGTCATCTCCTTCCCGTCTCTGATGACGCGCAGAGGCACTTCCCCGTCCACTGGCGTAGCTGCCACGGTTGAGGCGAGCTCGTGGCTGTCTGCGATCTCATGATGGTTGAAGCCTGTGATCACGTCCCCCCTCTTGACGCCCGCCTTTTCCGCGGGACCCCCCTCAACCACATCGGCCACAAGGGCGCCTTTCTTGGTCTTGAGGTTGAGCGATTTTGCCAGGTCATCGGTGATGTCCTGGATGTTCACGCCTATGTAGCCCCTCGTCACCGTGCCCTTGCTCACGAGCTCGGGAAGGAGCGTCTTTGCCGTATGGATCGGTATGGCGAAGCCAATCCCCTGTCCGTTGGGAACGATGGCTGTATTGATGCCTATCACCTCACCTTTCATGTTGAAGAGAGGGCCGCCGGAATTGCCCGGATTGATGGGCGCATCCGTCTGGATGAAGTCATCGTAAGGTCCCGCGCCGATGATCCTCCCTTTCGCGCTCACGATGCCGGCAGTAACGGTATTGCTGAGGCCGAAGGGGTTTCCTATGGCAATGACCCACTCTCCCACGCGGGTGGCTTCAGAGTCGCCCAGCACTGCCGGTTTGAACGGGCCCTTCGCGTCTATCTTGATCACCGCGAGGTCTGTCTTGGGGTCCCGGCCCAGCACCCGCGCCTTGTACTCCTCTTTGTCGCTCATGGTCACGAGGATCTCCGTCGACCCTTCCACCACGTGGTTATTCGTGAGAATGGTGCCGTCCCCGTTGATGATCACGCCTGAGCCCTGGCCTTGCATCCTTCGCTGAGGCGTCCTCGGCATGTCCCCGAAGAAGTGCTTGAACATGTCTCCGAAGGGCGTATCCTGAAGATCGGGCATCTCAGGCATCTCGGTCTTCTGAACCTTCGTGATCTTGATATTGACGACCGATGGGCCGAGGGCTTCGGCGAGATCGACGAAGGATGGCGGACCGCTTCCCTGGCCTGAGTATGGAGCGGCAGTCGCCTGGGTATGGGTGAATGTGCCGAATGATGTGGTGATGAGCATGCCTGCGAACAGAAAGACCACTGCCACGACCGCAACGGCCGGGTATCTGAAGTTTCCAGTCTTTAACCAGTTTTTGAGGTTGTTCATGGTAATAAGTCCCTCCTTTTTCTGATCCCTTGGAGACCTTCTTCCTTGGGGGTCCCCTTTTCTTTTCCCTAAAAGTATACTGGAAAAAGATTAAAAGTCGATTAACCGCACATTAGATTTTTCTCATCTCCCGACGGGTCGTGGAGAGCGGCCGATCTACCGACCGGCCAGATGGCTTATAATAGTATGGGCAGGGAAGAGAGATGGATGAAGAGGAGATGCTGGACTTCCCCATAGACGGGGTGCTCGACCTCCACACGTTTCGGCCCGGCGAGGTGAGGGACCTGATTGCCGACTACCTCGCTGAGTGTCAAAAAAGGGGCATCCTGAGCGTGCGGATCATCCACGGAAAGGGCACGGGCAACTTAAGGAGGCTTGTCCACAGCGTGCTCGGCCGCCTCCCGGAAGTGGCCTCTTTCCGGCTGGCAGGCACAGATGGGGGCGGCTGGGGCGCGACCCTCGTGGAGCTAAAAGGGGCATGACCACGGATCGGGCCCATCCCCGGCAAGGTTTTTCTTGACATGGGTGCTGCGACGGGTAAAACTCCCGAGGAGGCCGACAGTGCCGTTACTCGAGCTGAGGGGCGTAACGAAGAACTTCGGGAGGCTCCAGGCTGTCTCAGACCTCGATTTCATCGTGGATAAAGGTGCGATCCACAGCCTCATCGGGCCGAACGGCGCGGGGAAGACCACGGTTTTCAACCTCATCACCGGCACCTTCCCCGTTACCTCGGGAAAGATC
>CAYZAF010000112.1:0-5861 GCA_964476435.1 uncultured Syntrophaceae bacterium | reverse complement strand
GACCGCTTAAGCATTGCAAGACTTGAAAAAATGAAACTGACCCACTACCTGAGATTCCGACGCATCAAACGCAGAGAAAAAACTCCTTAAGAACTCACGGGTCTGTATGCCGTCTGCCCCTTGAGATCATGGCCTGGCGCTTATGAGAGGACTGACCGAGGATCGGGCTTGCCAAGGTCTGCAAGGCGGGCCTATAATAGACCAGATCGAAAGTTCACGACCGGGTAAGGATTTTCTGGGCTGCAAAAATGGAGTTCGCCCCCGCTTTTGGCGGCCCATTCGCGGGAGTCCGAAGGTTCGACGGGCGAGGAGGATAAGATGGCTGAGACGAGCACACTCAAGATCGAAGGTATGAGTTGTCAGCACTGCGTAATGCGCGTGAGAAAGGCGGTGGATGAGCTTCCGGGGGTGTCGCAGGCCGACGTCACCATCGGGACAGCAAGGGTCACGTACGACGAATCGAAGATCAAGCCGGCTGACGTGGAGCAGGCCATAGAAAAGGCGGGATACAAAGTCATAAGAGGATAGACCCCCCGCGGCTTTCGTTCATCTATGGAAGTATGCGGATGATATTGGCTAGAGCGGGCCGGCCGGACCGCTTAACGGGTCTTGACATAGTCCGGCAGGCGGCCCAAGAGGTCGAGGGCCCGCGTCGCGTGCGTCTCGGTCAGGGTGCCGAGACCGCAGGAGGTGGTCGCCACCCATTCCTCCTCTTCTCCGCCCCCGGCCTCTGAAAACAGCCGTTCGACAGCATGCCAGTGCTGAACGAGGTCTTGAAGGCCCGTCCGGTCAAGGTCTTCGGCATCGGACGGGACGATCCCCGGAAAGATCCTCCCTCCTTTGTTCAGATACGCCGAAAGGTCAGAGCGAAAATAGAAAAGAGTATCCATGAAATGGAAGGCATCGTAGTTGATGATCCCGATCTTCGAGCCAAGGGGCACCGACCAATCCGTATTGCCGCAAACATGGATACCCACGCGGGCGTCGAGTCCGAGTGCAGCCTCATCGAACAATGAGATCACGTCCTGCTTGGAGATGGATACGAAAGCAGAACCGAAAGAGACCATGGCGGGCTCGTCAAAGAAGAGTATCACCTTTGTGTCCGGGTAGACTGCCCTTAAGGTCTTTATCATCCATTGAGCCTTCATGTGGAGGGCCTTCCTGACGATATCGAAATAGGCAGCATCGTAGATGATGGGCTTGCCCTTCTCGTCCTTCAGACCCATGCCCAAGGTGAAGGGCCCAGTCAGCTGCGTCTTGACGAACTTCACCCTATCGTGGATCTCGGGAAGTCTCTCGAGGAAACGATAGAACCCCGGGGCTCTTTCCTCTGAGATCGCGAAGGCATCTGTCCTTTCACTATTGAAATCCTCGTAGAAGGCCTCTATCCCTTCGGTCGAGCCCGTATCAACGTAAGCGGTTCCTTTGCCCTCATCTATCCTGACGGCCGGTATTCCCTCAAGGTATTGGATGTACATGCCTTCCAGATACGAGCGGTTGGGCAGTTGCGGCCAGAAGGGGATCGCGGGACAGGACGCAAAGATCAGATCTATCGCCTTGTCGACATCGACAAAGGGAAGGCTGCCGATACTTGTTACCAGCATCACCTTTTCTTATCACAGCCGCAGACATCCTGTCAAATCAAGCTCCGTCATCGAGAGATATAAGACGCGCAGACTTTTTCCTGACCGGGGAGGGGCCATCCAGGGCGTCCTACTGGCGAATAGGAAAGGGAGTGTAATTTTTGCGGTTTTAGTGTAAACTCTGTCCTGGCCGGACTACCTGACCTATGAAGCATAGTAAGAAGAAAAAACCTAGAAGCCTCGTGCTTTCGGGAAACGGTATCAATTGTGAGCTCGAGACCGCTTTCGCCAATAGGCTCGTAGGATTCGACGCCCATATCGTCCACATCAACACCCTTATGGAGGGCTCGAAGCATATCCACGATTACGAGTTCCTCAACTTTCCGGGGGGTTTTCTCGACGGCGACGACCTTGGGGCCGGAAAAGCGCAGGCAGTCAAGTGGCGGTACCAGCGGCTTAAGGACTCTGAAAAACGGTTTGTCGACGAGTTGTTCAAATTTGTGAGCGACGGAAAGCTCATCATCGGCATATGTAACGGCTTTCAACTGCTCGCCAAGACCGGTCTGCTTCCGGCTTTGAAGGGCGACTACGGCCGACAGAGCGTGAGCCTCACGTTCAACGATTCCGGGAGGTTCGAGGATCGCTGGGTGTACCTGCGGGTAAACAGATTTTCCTCTTGCATCTTCACGAGAGATATAGATAGAATTTACCTCCCCGTGCGGCATGGGGAGGGGAAGCTGGTTATTGAGGGTGAGAAGGGTGGCATCGCCGCGGGTCTCGAGCAAGAGGGGCACATCGTGATGCAGTACTGCAGGCAGGACGGTGGGGTAACAGACGAGTTTCCTTACAACCCTAATGGCTCGACCATGTCCGTCGCCGGCCTTTGTGACCCCTCAGGCAGGATATTCGGCCTCATGCCTCATCCCGAAGCATTCGTCCATTTTACTCAGCATCCACGCTGGACGCGGGAGAAGCTGCCCGTGGAGGGCAGCGGGTTGAAGATCTTCAAGAATGCTTACGAGTATATTACCGGTAATTGACAAGGCTGGGAGGAGGCTTCTTATGAATAAGATCGACATAGTCAATGAGCTATCTGAGAAGATCAATCTCAATCAAAAAGTCGCAAAGGTAGTGGTGGATACCATTATCGACACCATAAAGAAGGCCATTGTCAGCGGGGAGAGGGTCGAGATAAGGGGTTTCGGAAGCTTCTCATTGAGATCCTACAAGCCATACAAGGGAAGGAATCCCAAGAACGGCGAAGTGGTGGAAGTCCCGGGGAAACGGCTCCCCTACTTCAAGGTGGGAAAGGAGCTGAAAGAGACGATCTGGAAGGAGAATTAGAACTCCCCCCAGTAGGGCTTCAGCGTCTGCTTTACTCTTGATACGACCTCTTGTGTGGCGCGGGAAAGGCCTTCGGCTTGCTCGTAAGACGTCCGGGCAGGCGCGCTTTTCAGCTCCATAAGTACTGCCTCGACTGAGTTCGCGAGGGCATTGAGATCGTAGCCGCCCTCGAGCACAAATAGCAGTTTGCCTCCACATTCAGCCTCGGCTATGTCCATGAGTATTCTCGTCATCCGCGCAAAGCCGCGCTCCGAGACTGCCATACCTCCGAGGGGATCATCCCGGTGGGTATCGAATCCCGCGGAAACAAGCACGCATTCCGGGCGGAAGAGACGGCTCACGGGAACGACGATCTCCTCGAACACGTGGCCGTAGTCGGCGTCATTCATACCGTAGGTCATGGGGACGTTGATGGTGTAGCCTTTCCCGCCTTTTTCTCCCACCTCGTCGAACCAGCCGGTGCCAGGATAGTACGGATATTGGTGGGTCGAGAAATAGAGAACGGCCGGTTCGTCGTAGAAACTGTGTTGCGTGCCGTTACCGTGGTGAAGGTCGAAATCGACGATCAATACGCGCTGAAACCCGCGCTTCTTCACGAGATGCCTTGCGCCGATGGCGCAGTTGTTGAATAGGCAGAAGCCCATGGCGCGAGCGGATTCTGCGTGATGCCCCGGAGGTCTGACGAGGGCGAATCCGTTATCGATCTTTCCGGAGAGCATTGCGTCAATCAGCTCCAGGAAACCGCCGGCAGCCGTGCAGGCGGCCTCGTACGATCTCGGGGAGGTAACGGTGTCGGGGTCGAGCCGCCTCTGGGGCCTTCCCTCGGTCTGTCTGACAAGGCCCACGTATGTTGGGTCATGGTTAAGGGCGATCTCCTCGTCTGAAGCCTTTCGAGCCGGGACGTAGACGAACCCTGTCTGGTCCATCTGATCGAGCCTGCCATAGATGGCTCTCAGCCGGCCCGGGTTTTCAGGATGGAAATTCTCAGTGATATGCTCGAGATAAATATTGTCCCTCACTATTCCGACTTTCATCGCGCACCCCCCATTTCACGACAAAGCTTATGATCAATCGGCAGAAAAAACAAGCCGGACACCCGTCAAAGGCAGTCGGCTCTTTCCTGCCCCTCATCTATTCTATTTACTTCTTGGACAATTTTGTGACAATCTAAACTCCATAGGGAGGTGCCTCGATGACCCGAAAGATGTCCTTGCCTGCCTGTCTTCTCTGCTGTTTCGTTGTTTCGATGATGGGGTGCAGCTTCATGCATACGAGCAAGCCCGCCAAGGTGCCTGAGACGGACAGGCAGGCGCAGGCCAGCACGATCGAGTGGGGGGAGAGGAAATGGGAGCTGTACCAGAAGGACAATGGCGGCGTCTCTTATTACCTGGACAAAGGGGCTATCTCTTTTCCATCCAGGAACATGATCCACCTATGGAGAAAAAGGGTGTTCCCAGGGAAGGAGCAGATGGCGGGGCACATTGGATCGAGCCACAAGGAGATCATTGCCTTCGACGAATTCGACTGCAGGAACGATCAATATCGCTCTCTCGAGCTGCAGGCAGTGAACTGGGATGGGACCGCAACAGAGATATTCAGAAGACCCTCCCCCTGGGGACCCGCCTATCAGGGCACAGCCGACGAGTATATCATGGACAACTACTGCGGCGAGGCCAAAAAAGCCCAATAGGGAATGGGGGCCCTCCCGTGCGCGTCCCTTGCGCCCGTTTGTTTTCGTGTAATTCCAATTCTAAATCATGACGATATCGAGGCGCCGAGGAAGGAGCGACGAAGGTGTACAGTTGCAGTACATCGAGGAGCAGATGACGAAGGCAACAAAGATAGCGCCGAGTTAGAATTGGAATAAAACCCACCCGGCAACAAAAGAGCATCCAGGGCTAGAGATGAACTATTTCCAGATTTCCCAGCCTGCCCGACAGGTATTGGCCGACCAACCTCCTGTGGCAGTGGTCAGGCTTGGCCTCACTGCAGAGCAGACAACCGTAATCGAGGAGATCTCGATTGATCGTCTCTTCGACGCGCCTCTGCTTCAACAAGGCAACAAATCTTTCCTCGTATTCCTGCCAGGTTATCCGCCGATCCCTGTACCCCTCTAGAAGCTCATTCGTTGGACAGAGCTGAGGCATATGAACATAGCTGATCCTTCCGATCTCTCTCAGGAAGTATTCAAGATCCGGCCGCTTCGTGAATCCGGCCAGTTGAGAGCTATTATTCAGCCTTATGTCGAGGAGACACTTGATCCTGGCCTGCTTCAGCGTGGAGAAGAACTCTTCCGCTGTCTTCTTCGTGAAGCCAATCGTAAACAGCTTAGCCATTGGGGACCCCCCTCTCTTTGGTTTCTTCGTCGGGAAGAAGCTGCCTTATCAGCCTGCCTTTGCTATGGATCCTTGCGCGCCGTGGAACCAGTCTAGGGTGACCGGAAGCAAAGGTCTCACGCGATCTTTAGCGAGGATCGTCAGCTTCACTCTTCCCCCTCGCTTCCGTGGAGAGCATCAGAGACCTTTCTCAAAAGAACGCATACATGTCGCCTTTGGTACGGAGGATGATCAGGATCGTAGACAACCATGCCCTCGGGTTGAGGCACGCTCCCGGGTTTATCCTCTCTCTCGTCTGGAGAAACTGAATGATCCCCCCCTAGCTCCCGGAAACTGGACGCGCAGAAAGAAAGCCATCCTCCCTTTCCTCTGGAGGAAGATTCGTTCACATTTTCATGGTACCACAGGTGAACGCGCCAAGAATAGAGGGAGATCCGGGCAGAGGCAGGAGGTATCTATTTATCTGGAGGTCGTCCCCTACCTCAGCCCCTTATTTGCGAATGTCCCCCAACACGCCCTTGCAGCCGCTGCTCGAGAATTGTCCGCACGTGCGTCCGTCTGTCCAGGTGGCGAACTCGAACTCTGACAAGCTCAGGTC
>CAYZAF010000111.1:0-2080 GCA_964476435.1 uncultured Syntrophaceae bacterium | reverse complement strand
TGCGTTGGAATGCGCCTTCGTGCCCTTTCTTCCACGATTTGCCTCCTTGAAGGCATGGGGGCTCTTCCCCCCCTTGGAAGCCACCGACAGCCTCGATGAGTTTTTTCTCGGTCTATAGGAAACTGGCGATATCCGAAGGGGGCTCCCTATCTTCCTCGCGTGGCTGACCAATACTATGCGCATGTTCGGATAAATCCGGCCTTTCTTCAGCTTGTTGATGTGTTTCAACGTCTCCAGATCGATCCCGTACTTCTCTGAGATACCTGCGAGGTTTTCGCCTCTCCGAACGATGTGGTACCTATCATTATTGGCGCCGGCTGCCTTCGCTTGAACCATGGCCTTCGGGAGCCTGTGTCGTGAAGGCTTTCCCAGCGCCATCTTTTCCTGCTGCGGCTCTTCCTTCGCTTTCGCGGCCTGAAAGCCAGACGGCCTCAGCGCCTCGGTCCCCTGGCTTTCTGCCCCTCGGTGGATGCGCGGAATATAGATGACCGCACCCTGCTTTGCTACGAGGGTGCAGCCGTTCACCAGCGCCAGATCGTTGTACGTGACCCCGAACCTCTTCATGACTAAAGCGAGCCTATCGCGCCTCTTGCACGTATACGCGGTGACCCCCTCCACCCTTTCTTCCCTTTCCAGCGCTGCGTCGAGATCTTCGCGGAACTCCCCTTTCCTGATTGATTGGGGAAGCCTGATGGTGTAGTCATCGACGTCAGGAGGGGTGATACCGGTCAAGAGCTCCGGATTGAGGGCCGTCACCTGCGTTACGCTCGCTGAAGCAGCCTTGGCCAACGCCGTGAGAGGTATGCCGCCAGGCACCCTTTCGCTCGTAAACGTGATGGGCTGATCGTAGGTGATATTGGTGAACCCGAATCTCTCCGGCTCCTTTGCGATAATGGCAGCGGCGAGGAGCCTGGGTATGTATTCCCTTGTTTCTCTCGGGAGAGTGTTGTACTTGCTCAGCTCCCAGAAGTCGCTCGTCTCGTGTTTCTCTACCGCCCTCTCGACCCTTTTCTCCCCGGCATTAAAACTGGCAGCGACGAGGTACCAGTTTCCAAACTGATTGAACAGGTCTTTGAGATAGAGAGCGGCAGCAACCGTAGACTTCTCCGGATCTCTTCGCTCGTCCACCCAGTGGTTCACGCGCAGCCCGTACCTCCCGCCCGTTGAATAGATGAACTGCCAGGGACCGCATGCCTTCATGGGAGAGTATGCCTTTGGGTTGAAGCCGCTTTCGATCATGGCAAGGTAGAGGAGGTCTTCGGGCAGCCCCTGGTCGCGGAGTATCTCCTTGATCATGGGCACGTACCGTCTGGACCGCTTCAGCCAGTTGGCGAATATCTTCCTCTTTTCTGTGGTGAAGTATCTTATGAAGTACTGAACTGCTTCGTTGAATACGATCGGTATGTCGAATTGCCCCGCGTAGTCCTCAGTGAGGAGGGCAGTCAAGTCCTCTTCCTCACCTTCATCGTTCCTGACGTAGAGGGACATGGCCTCTCCCGCCTCTCCTTCCTCCTGCGGGACTTGCCACGTTTCTTCCGTTCTCTGTTGAGCCTCTGTCTTTTGTGCGAAAATCCTTATGCCTCCTGCCCTATGAGTCGACTCTGTTTTCTCAGCTTCTGGGCGCTCTATCCCTGCCGGCTCTAGGGCTGGTGGCTCTACCCTCGCGCCTTCCGTTGCCACATCAGCCCCCTCTGTCCTGGCAGGGGGCTGGGATTGGACTACGGAAGGCGCAGCCCCGTCGATGCTGTTCGGGACAATGAGGGGCCCTTTTCCCCCGCATGCTGCCAAAAGCAGACCCAGAAGTACGAAAGAAAAGAATCTCGCCATGCCCCTTCGCTCCCCCCTTGAGAGCGTTGTCGCACAAGGCGTTATGATGATAAGGGCGAAATCTTTCCGTGTCAACAAAAAAATGGAGAGGGAGAAGTTAAAGAGCAATCAATCAAAGGAACTGTTTTTCGGAGATTTGCCTGTAACCCCTTGCAAAATCTGAGGCTGCCATCCTCTTCCGATTCTCGACTTGTACCTCCTCCACGAGCACCGAGCCTCTCCCGGCGGCAACCTCTATGCCCGCGGCGGATAC
>CAYZAF010000110.1:0-2872 GCA_964476435.1 uncultured Syntrophaceae bacterium | reverse complement strand
CGAATGGCTCTGCGAGAGCGAGGGAACCCTCGCTGTTGTCACAAGGGTTTCCCTCAAGGTTCGAAAGGCAGCCGAAGCTTCCGGCCACCATCTTTTCTCTTTCGCGGATTCCGCGCGCCTCTTCGAATTCGTCAGGGCCGTTGCAGGGAGCACCCCCCTGCCCTTCTCCATGGAGATCTTCGATGCCTCCTACCTTGCCCTCCTCAAGTCAGCTGGCCTGGAGGCAGGAGACATCGCAGATGGGGAGAGTGGCGTACTCGTCACCTATGAGGGCGACAAAGGGAGCATCGGACGGGCAAGGGAGTCTGTCGAAAGGCAGGCGCGCCTCGTCCGCGGCCGGGTGGCGGCCGATGCGGAAGGCCAGTGGAGGCAGCGCTTCAACATGCTCCGCGTCAGGAGGGCCGTTCCGAGCATCTTCCCCATGGGCGTCCATGTGCCTCTGGCCAACCTCGACAGATTCTGCGCATCTGCCAGGAAGCTGGGGAAAAGGGAGCTTGCGCTCCTCGGCCAGGTGGTGTCGCCCATTGATTGTCTCGTCATGGCCATGGGAGCCACGGATGAGCTGCGGCCCGTCGAGAGGACCCTGGCCCTCCACCTTCCACGGAGGCTGTCGGAGCTTGCCCTCTCCCTCGGCGGGAGGCCGGGCGGCGGGATCGGCCTCTGGAACGCCCCCTACAAGAAGGCGATCAGGGGAGCCGGCGCGATTGCAGCATCGAGAAAGAGAAAGAAGGAGCTTGACCCCAAGAGCATTCTCAATCCCGGCATGTGGCTCGACGAGCCGGTCTTCCTCAAGCCCGCATTGTATCACCCGGCAATGGCGATCCTCTCCTTTCTCGATCGCTTTATCCCGCGCGTCAAAGAGGGCAGCAAGAAAGGGGGCTTGGATACTGAGCTGGCGTCGTGCGTCGAGTGCGGGTACTGCGTGAGCTATTGTCCCACAAAGGGGGAATGGATCTCGTCCACGCCGAGGGGGAGGATCCGCCTGGCAAGGGAAATCTCCAGGAAGCGGCCATCATCAGCCCTTTCAGGGGAGGAATGCAGGAAGTCGCTATTCTCGTGCACCCTCTGCGGCAGGTGCGCGGTGGACTGCAGCGTCGCCATAGACTCCCCTACCCTCTGGGTCGACGCGAGGGCGCGACTCGTGAGCCAGGGGCTGGCGGCAGATGGCCTGCAATCCCTTGCCCAGATGATCGTCGAGACGGGAAACATCGCAGGAAAGGCGAATGAGCAGAGGCAGCAGTGGGCAGCGCGCCTTCCCATGTACGGGGAGATCTCAGGCAGGCAGCGGGCGGAGACGATCTATTTCGTGGGATGCGTCACCTCTTTCTATCCCACTGTTCAGGATATCGCAAGGTCCTTTGCCCGGATTCTCGCCTCGGCCGGAGAGGACTTCATGCTCCTCGGCGGCAGGGAGCGGTGCTGCGGCTATCCGCTCATCTCTGCCGGCCGGCTCGATGAGGCCGTATCCCAGATGCGGCAGAACAAGGAGGCGGTTCAAAAGACGGGGGCGGAAAGGCTTGTCGTCACGTGTCCGGGCTGCTTCAGGATGTGGAAGCACGAGTACCGGAGGCTCACGGGAGAGGACCTGGGGATAGAGGTGGTCCATTCTTCGGAATTCCTCTGGCAGCTTATCGAGAAGGGCAGCCTTCGGCTGGGCGCATTGGGCGGCCTTTTCACGTATCACGACCCGTGCGATCTCGGGAGGGTAAGCGGCATATACGAGGCCCCCCGCTCCATCATGAGCGCTATTCCCGGCATAAATTACGTGGAGCTGGAAGAGAGCCGTCAATACTCGGTCTGCTGCGGCTCAGGGGGTGATCTCCTCGCCTCCGACCAGAATCTGTCTCTTGCCATGGCACTGAGGCGTCTCGAACACGGGGAGGCTGCAGGGGCAGAGACCATCGTGACCGCATGCCCCTCCTGCATACGGGGAATGACCATGGCAAAGACCGCTGCAAAGAGAAAGGTGAACATCCTCGACATCACCCAGCTCGTCTGGAAGGCGCTCGAGGCAGGCAATACCGCATAGCAAGCAAAGGCCATCGAGCCAGCTGGACCTAAAGGCGCCGAGGATGGGCATCGTGCGCACAAATCCGACAAGGAGTGAGAGAGTATGTATCCTGAGGACCTTAAATACAACCCTGAACACACGTGGCTTCGCCTGGAAGGGCCTACCATAGGCCGGGTGGGCATCACTGACTACGCGCAGAAGCAGCTCAAGGACGTCGTCTTTGTGGAGCTGCCGGAAAAGGGGACGGCGGTCGTCCACATGGAGCCCTTTGGGGTCATCGAGTCGGTCAAGGCAACGAATGACCTGTACAGCCCGGTGAGCGGCACTGTCGTTGAGGTGAACGGGGCGCTCACGGACGACCCCTCCCTGGTCAACAAGGACCCCTACGGGGCGGGATGGATGGTCGTCATAGAGCTGGCGAAACCCGCGGAGACAGAGAACCTCATTTCGGCCGAGGTATACAGAGCCGTCATAGGGGAGTAGGGCCGGATCTCGCGCTTACGCGCCGGAAAAGTGGACTAAAAAGGACTTTTCTTGACCCCGTGGAAATGGCGTTTTCCCCAAGGGGCTGCAAAAATCTCTTGACAAATGTATATCAATGTATCACAATAATGCCATACTGTTAAACCCAAACCATCAGCGATGATGGGACGGAAAGCCACCGGGTCCGCATTCAATCAACCCTGCTTTCCCTATAAGCGAGACAGCCGGGCTGCCAGTAGAGACTCTGTGCGGGAAAAAGCGGATTCAGCCAATGCCGGGCCGTCCTGGAGGCGGATGCCGGGTGCCCATCCTAAGGAGAGATGCTAAAAGGGCCATCCGCTCTTTCGAAGGGGGTGCGCATGGGAAGGCAGTCCAAAA
>CAYZAF010000109.1:0-3909 GCA_964476435.1 uncultured Syntrophaceae bacterium | reverse complement strand
GAGGATTTGATGTTTCCGATCTTGCTCCTCCTGACGGCGCTGAGTGGAATCTCCGTTCATATCCTCAGATACGCAGGTTTCGCGCTCACCTGCCATTTCGTTTACGCCCTGCACATCGTCATCGCCACACCGATGCTCGTGGTGGAGATGTCGTTCGGAAAGTGGTCGCACATGGTCTACCGTCCGCTGGCGTTGTTCTTCCAGGCGGTCAAGGAGAGGGCTGGCCAAAAGGCGCCCGCCCAGGAGGTTGTTCCCAATGCCGTCTGAGGCTCCTCAGGCCCGTGCGGTCGGCGCTGCCCTAGTGGTTGGAGGTGGAATCGGGGGCATGCAGGCGGCTCTCGATCTCGCCTCCGCCGGCATCAAGGTGTACTTGGCCGATAGCAAGCCGGCCATCGGCGGGGTCATGTCACAACTCGACAAGACCTTCCCCACCAATGATTGCGCCATGTGCACCATGGCCCCGCGACTGGTCGAGATCGGCCGGCACAGGGACATCGAGATCCTCACTTTAAGCGAAGTGGAACGAGTCCAGGGACGGCCGGGGGATTTTAGCGTCGCGCTCGTGAAGCGGCCACGCTTTGTGGACGCGGGGAAATGTACCGGCTGCGGGACTTGTGTGGCCAATTGCCCAGTACAAAACAAGGTGCAGCCCCTCGAGAGTCCAGGGGTCCAACTCGAGCCCCAGGACAGGGAGAAGGTTGCGGCTATTATCGCCCCGCACAGGCACAAGCATGGACCGCTCATGCCCATCCTTCAAGAAGTCAACGCAGCCTTCAACTACTTCCCCGAAAACGTGTTGAAGTACATTTCCGAAGAGATTGACTATCACTTGTCGATTGTTTACAGAATCGCGACGTTCTACAGCGCCTTCAGCGTCGTGCCCAGAGGGCGGCACATTATTAACGTCTGCATGGGAACAACTTGCTATGTACGAGGCGGTGAAAGGCTGATGGAGAAGCTCAGCGAACTGCTCGCCATCAAGCCGGAGGAGACGACGCCTGATCTGAAGTTCACTCTCAAGAGTGTCCGATGTATCGGTTGCTGCGGCCTTGCCCCTGCGCTCATGGTGGGGAACGAGACTTACGGAAAGTTGACGCGCAAGGACGTGCCGAGGATCGTGCAGAAATACAGGGAGGCAGCTTAGCATGCCGAGGCTCACGCCGGAGCTATTGCGGAATAAGAGGGACGTTGCGCGTACACAACTCTCCCTCCAAGAGGCCGCCTTCACGGGCAGGATCTTGGTCCACCTGGGTACGTGCGGCGTCGCCGCCGGAGCGCAGAACGTTCTCGCAGCCGTCCGAGATGAACTAGAGAAAAGGGCGATCAAAGACGTCAAGGTGGCGACCACCGGGTGCGCGGGCTTCTGCTCACGCGAACCAATGATGACAGTCGAAATGGGGCATTCGGCCCCCGTGAAATACGGTGATCTTAACCCGGAAAAGGCCCGTAGGGTGGTGGCCGAGCAGGTGGCGGCAGGAAACATAGTCGCAGAATATGCGATTTGTGTTGGGTCGGAGCCCACTCTTGGAGAACGTCCGGCCGAGAGATGGCCTTTGGCGCCATGGGAGATCCCAAAAGAGCTTCCTTTGGTTTCTGATCTTCCGTTCTTCAGCAAACAGGCGCTCGTCGTCCTCAGGAACAAGGCCGTCATCGACCCGGAAAAGATAGAAGACTATATCGCGCGGGACGGATACGTGGCGTTGGATAAGGTCCTGAGCACGCTCACCCCCGAAGTGGTGATTGAGGAGGTCACGCGGGCTGGCCTGCGCGGCCGGGGCGGAGCAGGCTTTCCTACCGGTCTCAAGTGGAAAGCGTGCCGTGGAGAGAAGAAGACGCGCAAGTACATCATCGGAAATTGCGACGAAGGAGATCCCGGGGCGTACATGGACCGGAGTCTCCTCGAGTCCGATCCCCATGCCGTCATCGAAGGAATGATCATCGCTGCCTATGCCATTGGAGCATCCCGGGGATATGTCTACGTGCGGAGCGAGTATCCCCTCGCTATTCAACGGCTGCAAGGCGCCATCACTCAGGCACGCGAAAATGGCCTGCTTGGAGAGAAGATCCTCGGGTCGAATTTCGACTTCGACATCGAGATTCGGGAGGGCTCGGGCGCTTTCGTGTGTGGCGAAGAGACCTCCTTGATTCACTCTATCGAGGGGGAAAGTCCCGAGCCCAGGCAGCGGCCGCCCTTCCCCGCACAAGTCGGCCTCTGGGGTTGTCCAACGGTCATAAACAATGTCGAGACTCTCGCCAATGTTCCCGTCATCATCAACCGAGGCGCGGCGTGGTACTCGAGCATCGGAACCGGAGCCAGCAAGGGTACCAAGATCTTCTCCCTCGTGGGCAAGATTAACAATACTGGCCTCATTGAGGTCCCCATGGGGATCACCCTGCGGGAAATCATCTACGAGATCGGTGGCGGGATCCCGGGCAACAAGCGATTCAAGGCCGTGCAGACAGGCGGACCGTCGGGGGGCTGCATCCCGAGCGGCCTTATCGACCTCCCCATTGACTACGAGAGCCTGAAGGAGGCGGGCTCCATGATGGGCTCGGGAGGCATGATCGTTATGGACGAGGACACCTGCGTGGTGGATGTCTCCAAATTCTTCATCCAGTTCACCAACGATGAGTCCTGCGGCAAATGCACCGCGTGCCGCGAGGGGAGCGAGGCGCTGCTGGAGGTGTTGACAAGAATCTCCAGCGGTGAGGGGCGCGAGGGTGATGTGGAATTCCTGGAAGAGCTGGGCTCGGCTGTCAAAGATGCCTCGATGTGCGGGCTCGGCCAGACGCTTCCCAACCCGGTTTTGTCCACTCTGAGATACTTCCGGGACGAATATGTTGCGCACATTGCCAACAAGGAGTGCCCCGCCAAGGTCTGCAAGCCGCTGGTCAAGTATTACATCGATCCTGACAAATGTCCGGGGTGCATGTTATGCCTGAAGAATTGTCCAGCCGGGGCGGTAAAGGGTGAAACGAAGCACGTGCATGTAATTGACCAGACCCTGTGCACGAAGTGCGGGGAATGCCTGGAGATCTGTCCGCCGAAGATTTCGGCGGTGGTCAAGCTCTCGGGGAAGGAAGCTCAAGAGCTCCGCTCGCTACCTGCGCCCATCCCAGTGAGGGAATGGAGGGCGCGCAGAGCTGCAGAGACAGGGACTGGGACCAGACGATGAAATCTCCGAGACGGAGTGGACGCGGCGCAGCCGATATCGGCGTTGACGGAGTTGAAGAATTCAAGCAAAAGGAAGCAGGAGTCTTAACCGATGTCTGACCCCACTCGTAACTTTTGACAACTGCGGGAGATGTATTCAGGCCGCCGCGAACGCGGCCGCGTGAGCGGGAACCAAATGCCGAGGCTCACCATAGACAACACGCCAGTGGAAGTGGAGGAGGGAACGAAGCTCCTCCAGGCCATCGAAAAGGCGGGGGGCAAGGTCCCTACCCTTTGCCATCATAAGGCACTGACCCCATATGGCGCATGCCGGCTGTGTATCGTTGAGGTGCACGCTCCCGGCAGGCCCCCCGCCATTCAGGCCTCCTGTTCCTTCCCTGCCCTGGATGGGATCAGCGTCTTAACCGACTCGGAGAGGGTGACACGGGCAAGGCGGATCGTGGCAGAGCTTCTCCTGGCACGCTGTCCGGACGCCGAGGCTATCCAACGGATCGCGGCGGAGCTGGGCGTCCGGGAGGCGCGGATTAAGAACAAGCACGACGACTGTGTCTATTGCGGCCTCTGCGTCAGGATGTGCCAGGAAAGAATGGGAAGGGCCGCCATTGGCTTTTCCGGGAGGGGACCCAGGAAGAAACTGGAGCCGCCCTTCGGCAAACACAATCCCATCTGTTGGACGTGCGGGGCGTGCGATTTCATTTGCCCCACCGGGAAAAAAGTTTCATCCCTGACCACTG
>CAYZAF010000108.1:0-2785 GCA_964476435.1 uncultured Syntrophaceae bacterium | reverse complement strand
CGCGCAAAACGGAGTCCGCTTTCGAAGATGCCTGACTTACCCTTGAGGTGGCATCCGACCATGACGTTCTCGATGACGGTCATGCCAGAAAAAAGGTTGATGAGCTGGAATGTCCGCCCTACCCCGAGCCTCGCCATCTCGTGGGGCGCTTTCAGCGTCACGTCGCAGCCGCGGAAGAGCACCTTCCCGGTCGCAGGGGCAAGATACCCGTTGATCACGTTGAGAAGGGTGGTCTTTCCCGCGCCGTTCGGACCGATAATGCCGCAGATCGTGCCGGAGTCCACGGAGAAGGAGACGTCCGACAAGGCCGCAGTACCCCCATAGTACATGGAGACGCCATGGACCTCGACGATCCGCCCCTCTTCCCTGGGCCTTGGCCGGTCAGCACCGGGCAAGGGCTGGGGCTGGAGGTAGAGGCTGCCGGCCCTTCTGGCAGCGCTCGCCACGTTGAAGAGCACGGAGGAGAGGCCGTCGGGAAAGACGAAGAATATCACCATGAGAAGAAGGGCGTAGAGGCCTGTGGAGAGGTCCTGGAACCCCCGGGAGGCCTCGGAGAACCCCATGAGGATCACGGTCGTGAGCAGGCCCGCCCAGATGTTCGCACCGCCCACGATGACGACGATGAGTAGGGTCAGCCCTACCTCTGGCCTGAACGACTCCGGGCTGATGAAGGTGATGAAGTGGGCGAGGAGGGAGCCTGCGATAGAGGCGAGGAGCGCCGCGAAGCAGAAGATGTTGCGCATGTTCCGCTGTACATCTATGCCTGAGGCCATGGCTGCGGTCTCATTGCTCCGGATCGCGTGGTACGCGCGCCCCAGCCTCGTCCTGCCGACATTGTCGGACAGGAACGAGAAGAAAATGAGAAAGGCCCCGCAGAGGTAGAAGATCTGCCAGTCCTTGCCGAGGGTATAGCCGCCGATGCTCAAGTAGGGGATGTCAGGCATGCCGGCGACGCCGCCCGTGATGTCGTCCAGGTTCTTCGCCACGATGAATATCACCGTGGCCAGGCCGAGGGTCGCTATGGCGAGCATGATCGCCCTGAGCCTCAGGAAGGGAGCGCAGAAGAGATAGGCGGCGAAGACCGAGGCCAGGCCACCGATGGCCATGGTGAGCCAAGGGTTCAGGTGCAGGTGCACGGTCAGGACACCCGATACGTAGGCGCCGATGGCAAAGAACGCTGCCTGACCCATTGAGAAGACGCCGGCGTACCTCGTGAGAAGGGTCATGCCCACCACCATTATCGCGTTGATGGACAGGACAACTGCGAGACGGGTCACAAAGTAAGAGCTGGAGACGACCGGGAACAGGACGACGACTGCGATGAGGAGGAAAAGGGGCCACCTGTCCATGATAATGGAGTAGGAAGTTCCTGCCGGAGCGGCTGTTTTGGCGTCAGTCTGCGTGGGGCCCCTCCGTCCCATGTCAGTGCCCGCTGCCCAAGAGACCCTGGGGCCGCAAGCGCAGGACGAGGAGGAGAAGGACGAAGGTGATGAGGTCCTTCAACCGGGAAGAGATGAAGCCCGCGGTGAAGGACTCGAAGAAACCGATGATGAGACCCCCGAGGAGCGCCCCCAGGGGGTTCGTGATGCCCCCCACTGAGGCGGCGATAAAGCCTTTCAGGGTGATGGGGAGGCCGACGTTATAGCCCGTATAGGAAGTAGGGGCGGAGACAATGCCCGCAATCCCCCCGACGAGGGCGGCAAAAACAAAGGAGTACGTGAACAGACGGGACACGGGAAAACCTGAAGCCTTGGCGAGGAGCGGATTGTCCCCGAGCCCGGTCATGGCCTTGCCCATCCACGTGCCCTTGAAGAAGACAAGGGTGAGGAGAAGGAAGAAGGCCGTGAAGCCCAGGATCCAGAAGTGCTGCGGCACGAAGCTCGCCCCGAGAATGGTGACGGGGTTGTCCCCGGAAAACGAAGGCACGGCGAGGGGGTCCTTGCCGAAGATCATCATGGCGAGCATCTCAAAGATCATGCTCACCCCAATGGTGACCATGGAGACATTGAGGGAAGGGGCGCCCCGGGCAAGGAGGGGCAGGACGATAACGCGGAGCGACAAGAGGGAGATGGCGATGCAGACCACGAGGCTGCACGGTATCGAGATGACGAGGGGAATGCCCGCCTTCGCAAAGAGGGCGTACATCATCACCCCTCCCACCATGGCCATGGTGCCCTGGCCGAAGAAGAGGACCTCGGTCGAGCGTAGCGTAATGACCAATCCCAGGGCCATGAGGCCGTAAATGCTGCCCTCGGTAAGAGAGGAGGCCAGGAACTGCAGGATAAACTCACGCATGGCCTATCCCCGAAAAAAAGAGGCGCCGGGGGGGCAGAGCGTATCCGCCAGTACGACGGCCTACCCTCTTTTGCTTGCTCTGACCTCTATCGCCGGTGCGGCAGACGATTCCCCCCATATTCGAGCCTCTTCCCCGGCAGAACCGTACTCATCCTCCCTATGAAGGCGTCTCATTATATTCCAGGTAATTTGACGTTTTCAATATGAAAGTGGCCGCAATTCCTACGCGGAAAAAGAGAAGCGAGGGTCTTTAAGCCCCCATGGGGAAAGGGCGCGCCTGGTGCGCCTCCCTTATTGCATGAAAAAACAAGAAGTCGCTTGCCATGGGGGGTTTTTCGTGGTAATGATTGGCCATAGCGTCGATGACCCGTAGGCTTCGCTGCCTTAAGTCAGCAGGCCTGCATGGAGAAGCCATGAAAAAGATAGCCCTGGAGGAGCATTTTCACACGAAGGACTTCGTGGACCATCTGTACGGCCGACAGGAATGGCC
>CAYZAF010000107.1:0-3779 GCA_964476435.1 uncultured Syntrophaceae bacterium | reverse complement strand
CCCAATAAGCCTTATACGTTCTTTTTCAGCGGGCCCATCCCTCAAATGTTCAATACGGTGGTTGCAGGCGTGCGCCACTTCCACCCTGATGCCAAGACCGTCGTTTCCATGGCTCCCGACCTCCCTGACACCCCCATGTTCTTCAATTCGTCTCAGATGATGTGTAAGCTCTACGGTCTGAATTGGATAGGGGCTGAAAAGTTTCCCTTCGGAACAACGGACTTCTCACCGATGATTACCCGCGCCTTAGCAAAGAAGCCGGACATCATCGATACGAATTCCACGGGAGGCAACATGGGTGGCCTTTGCGCCCAGCTCATCAAACAGCTGCGCCAGGCGGGCTACAAGGGAATCATCATGGTCCCCGCGTTGCCTCCTCCCGGGACGATGGAGGAGATCGTGCCGGAGAAAGACCGCACGCGCATTGTCTCAAACGACATCGACCCGGAGGCACCTATCGTGAGCGAAGCGTACCGCGACCTGTGCCACAGGTATGTGAAGAAATACAACATGACTCCCATCGACATTGTCGGGCAGCTCTATAATGTGGCAAAGCCCCTCTTCGAATACTTAAACGGTCAGGAGACCATGGATACGGCGAAATGGATGGAGGGGTTTGCAACCTATCATTGGAAAGGCCTCTACGGAAAAGAAGCGACCTGGATCGGGAAGCCGATGTTCGGCATCAATCGGATGGCCTTCAGGGCCCCTTGGGCAGCGGAGTGGACAAATGGGAAGCTGTATACGAAATGGGAAGCCCCGATCCCGATGGACCTTTTCGTGGAGAAGAAGTAAAGAAGCTTGTGCAGAACCGTTCGGCCCGTCGTCAGGGGGATGGGACTCTCTTGGATTGATAGCGAGAAAGGAGCGAAAGCCGTGGACCTTCAAGGAAAAGTGACGGTCATCGTCGGTGGCGAAGGCCCCTTGGGCAGGGAAGTGAGCAAGAAATTCTTGGCCGAAGGAGCGAAGGTGTTGGTAGGGTGGTATGCGCAAAAGGAATGGGAGGAGGCGAGGGGAAGCTTGACCGATGATCACGGCCGGCTCATCGACATGAATGTTGATGCGACCCAGGAGGAGCAGGTCCAGAAGCTGATGCAGAAGGCCACGGAGACATTTGGCTCGATTGACATCCTGCTCCACATGGTGGGGATGATTCACATCGGGCCGATGCTCTGGGAGACCGAGACAGCGACATGGGAAAGGCTGATGGACGTGAACCTGAAAAGCGCCTTCCTCTGTGCGAAACATGCGATCAAGGTGATGCTCGATAAGAAAAGGGGACGCATTGTCTTCTTTCCCGCCAGGGTTGCGCAGGAGCCGCAGCCCCGTTTTGGCGCTTACGCGGTCTCCAAGTCAGGCCTGATAACCTTGATCAACGCGCTTCGGGAAGAGTTGAAAGATACAAATATTACCGTCAATGGGGTGATGCCCAGTGTCATGGATACGTTCAGAACAAGGCATATGCCGAATCCGCAACCTGACAAGTGGGTTAAGCCTTCGGAGATAGCTGAGCTTCTCTGTTCGGTGTGTTCAGATGGAAGCGCTGCCTTGAGCGGATCAATACTCAAAGTCTTTGGAAAGCTGTAGCGGAAGCGCTATCCCCCTGCGAGCAGGAGGGCGACGATGAGTTCATCGCCCTCCTGGACGTTCTGCGTAAGGACCGTGGGGTAGACGGCTTTTCCGTTGATGAAGAAGTAGACATAGCTGAGCAACTGACCGTGTTCGTCCAGTATACCCTTTTCGATGCCGGGGAATTGTCGAATCAAATCGCCGAGGCATTCGCCCACTGAACTGCCGTTGACTTCTACGGATGCCTGGTTATTCGCAGACTGCTGCAGATGGGGATAAGGGATAGTGATCTTTACGCTCATGCTCTTACCGGAGAGGAGACTGCGTCCTGATCATCGATGGTGACAGGTTATCGGACCTAAAAGCACCGTAGCCCATTTTAAGGCCAGTTTCGCTTTTTGTCAACAAGCCTACGCTGCCGCGTCCGGATATCGATGGGACTCCCTCTGTGCGGCTTCAACCCTTCCTTCGTACCTCCTTCAGAGGGATATTCCGAAAGGAAGGGCAGGATGAAAAAAGGCTTGACTTTCTCTTTTTGTTATGGTGATATTTGACCGACCGGTAGATCAAATTCCGATAAGAGGTATGCATGAAAAAGCTATCGCTCTTGATCACCATGCCTATCTTGTACCTTAAGTCTTTCTAAGCCCGAGCTTTGATCCGGTATGGTGCGGCGTACTAGGACCTTCCCATGCATTCCATATTCAGAAGCGCTTTTCCGTTTGTCCTTACCATGCCCGTATGTCTGGCCCTTGTCATTGTTTTCCGCGGATCGCACTATTCCCCAAGGGCCCGCCAATGACTGCGGAGCCTGGGAAAAATATCGATTGAAGGAGGTCATCGATGGTACCAATATCAGTGCCTGAAAAATGGGATTATGAGGCGGACGTTGTGATTGTCGGGGCTGGCACGGCTGGACTTCCCGCTGCTTGGGTCGCTGCGGATGCCGGGCTCAAGGCTGTCGTGCTTGAATTGTTGCCGTACCTGAATCCGAGTCTCTCTCTCATTAACGTAGGCCCGGCTTTTGCGGGCACGGATGTGCAGAAGGAGTTGGGCATAGACGACTCCCCGGATGAATACTATAAAGACGGCGTAGAGTTGGCCAATGGTGATCCTGATCTGTGGAGAGCATTGGCGGATAATCAGCTGGAGACCTATTACTGGTGCCAGCAGATCGGCATGGGTTTCGGAAAGGACCTCTTCGCGCCGCCCGGGCATAGGATCAAGAGAGGCATATGGAAGAAAGGGGCAGAGATGACTCGGACCCTCGAGAAGGCTGCCAAAGAAAAGGGCGTCGAGATCAAGCTTACCCATAGGGCAACAAGGTTGATCATTGACGCGCCGACCCGAAGAGTTCTGGGGTTGAGAGCCACGGACAAGGACAAGAAAGAGCAGAACTTCAGGGCAAAGAAGGCCGTCATCCTGGCCACAGGCGGTTTCGGGCGAAATCCCCACCTGGTGGAGGAGTATGGGCCCACTTTCGTCGATTGGATGCCCACCATGTGCCATGGACATCTCGGTGACGGTCTTATCATGGCTCTAGAGCAGGGTGCGGCGACTAATCATATCGGCCGCGCCGTTTCCGGCTCTTTTGCAGTTGACGTCGAATCGAAGTCCGGCATCATGGATTTCGTGGGGTATGCCGGAGGACTATTCGTGAACATAGACGGCAAGAGGTTTGCCGATGAAGGGATGCGGCTTAAATTCTACGGATTGGTCTCCGAAGAGGGAATGAAGCAGCCGGGACATGTCTGGTTCGCCATCGTTGACGACAAGATGATGAAGACAACATTGCGTCACGTGATGATGCATAAGGCGAAACCGGCCCAGGCAGAAACTCTGGAAGGCTTGGCCGGCCTGATGGGGATCAATCCGGCTGGATTGAGGGCAACGGTTGACAAGTATAATCATGATCTCGATACGCTTGGGTATGACTCTGAATTCGATAGGAGAACCCAAGAGGGATGCGAAGGAAAACCGATCAAGCTCGATACCTCTCCCTATTATGCGTACAAATGCACGGGCGCAACCTCTTCCTTCAAGGGAGGGTTGAAGATTAACACCAAAGCGCAGGTGGTCAACCAGTATGGCGAGGTGA
Source organism: uncultured Syntrophaceae bacterium (assembly GCA_964476435.1). GTDB lineage: Bacteria > Desulfobacterota > Syntrophorhabdia > Syntrophorhabdales > WCHB1-27 > CAVVNC01. The sequence continues at coordinate 112 of CAYZAF010000107.1, read as the reverse complement.
TCCCCGGTCTCTATGCGGCCGGTGAGCTGACGGGCGGTCTCTGGGGAAATGAGGGGACGTACCTGCCCTGCACGATGGTAACGGCAAGCATCACCTTCGGTCGAATCGCTGC
>CAYZAF010000106.1:0-4074 GCA_964476435.1 uncultured Syntrophaceae bacterium | reverse complement strand
TGCAACTGTACACCTTCGTCGCTCCTTCCTCGGCGCCTCGATATCGTCATGATTTAGAATTGGAATTAACCCCGCTTTCGGGCCGTGTTAATCGGGGAAGTGCGCGAGTGTGCCTGATCGGCCGGCCAATCACGCAAGGCGCAGCAGGCGCCTGGCATTGCCCGAGAAGATTTTGGCTCTCTCCGCCTCCGGAATGCTCATCCGCCCTATGGCCTCAATGACGGCCATGTGCGCGGCTTCTCCCGGGTAAGGATAATCCGTCCCGAAAAGCATATGGTCCACCCCGAAGAAGGCGTAGCCGCACATCATCGCGGACGTATTCCCGCCCAAGACTGTATCCCCGTAAATCCTCTTGAAGTACTCGACAGGGGGCCTCGCGAGCTTCATGATCTCCCCTTCCTGGGAGGGCCCGGCGCCGATCCGGCCGCTAAAGAATGGGATCATTGCGCCGCAGTGGTGGGCAATAATTACAAGGTCCGGATATTTTTCCATGACGCCGCTAAAGACCAGGCGGTTCAATGCCATCGTCGTCTCGTAGGGCCATCCGAAGGCGAGGAAGAGGCCATACTTCGATTCCTTTTCACCCGGGTAGTCCGGGACGATCCCGTCCCTGCAGGGATGGAGCCAGATGGGAAGGTTGTATTGAGCCATCTTCTCGTAGATCGGCAGGAACTCGGGGCTGTCGAGGGGTTTTCCGTTGACGGAAGAGAAGATCTGAATCCCCTTGAGCTTCAGGTCCTTGACTGCCCGGTCCAACTCCCGGAGGGAGGCGTCGACGTCACTCATGGGAAGACTGGCCACGGCAGCGGGAAAGCGGTCCGGGCGCTTCTCCACCAACTCCGCCAGCTCGTCGTTTGCCATCCTCACAAGGTCTACGCAATCCTTGGGAGAGAGGGCGTATTCCGGCGGCGGCGAGCCGAGGGTAAGGACCTCTCGAAGCCCGCCGACCTTGTCCATGAACTTGAGCCTCTCATCGAGGCTGGAGAGCGCCGGCACGGAAAGGTCTGCGTCTATGTAAGCGCACGATTTGGCTTTCTTCAACAAAACCTTGCTATATTTATCGGGCAGGATGTGGGGAAACATATCGATCATCTCGCCGGCGCGCTTTCCCGACGCCTCCGGGCCGGGACCTGCCGCGACGCCCCCGGTCTGGCCGAGGGCAGCCGCCATTCCCAGACCTACCGCGCCACCGATCTTGAGGAAGGTCCGACGATCCACTCCGTCATGCTGATTTTTTTTCATTCTCTCCCTCTTTTTTAGCGAATAGAATTTCTTTCGCGGGTCCCTGCGCCGCATGAATGCCGCCCTGTAAAGTCAATATCACAGCGAAAATATCCTCTCAGCGTTCACGTGACAGATCTTTTCTCTGTCCTTGTCGCTTATGGGCGCGCGCTCTATGAAATCGACTGCCTGCGCTGCGTCCTCCATGGGATAATCCGTAGCGAAAAGAACATTCTCGGCGCCGAGGATCGATATGGCCGCGATGAGGGTTGCCGGTTCTTCGTTCATGCCGCCCGTGCTTACGACGAAGTTCTCCTTGAAATACTGTCCCGGCAGCTTTTTCAGCTTCTTTGGAAATGGACCTATTGACCACCTGTTGTTGATGCGGGCGAGGACGAAAGGTATGGTTTCGCCCAGATGGCCGAGGACTATCTTCAATTTCGGAAACTCGTCGAACAATCCGCTGAGAATGAGTCTGAGGGAGTGGAGGCCTGCCTCGGCGCTGAATCCCCACATGGCGCTGTCGAGCATCGGATATCCGGTGAACGGCTTCATCATGTCGGGAGACGGGCCTCTCGGGTGAAGGAATATGGGGACGGACAGCTTGTCGGCCCGCTCGAAAATCGGCCAGTATTTCTTGTCGTCAAGGTATTCGCCCTTGGTGTGGGAATTGATGAGGGCCCCCTTGAAGCCGAGGGTCTTCACGGCCCGCTCCAGCTCATCGGCCGCCCCTTCCAGCTCCTGAGGGGCGAGACTGGCAAGACCCGCGAATCTCTTAGGATGGGCTTTGAAGACAGCGGCGATTCGGTCGTTGTACTCCCGCGCGAGTCGCGTCGCCGCCGCAGGCTCAAATACCTGGACACCTGGGGAAACAAGGGAAAGAACCTGCATATCGAGACCATAGTTGTCCATATCTTCCAAACGTCCCTTGTCCAGATCGCAGAGCTGCGCCATCATCCTGCGCGTTCCCGGATCGCTCGCCATACTCGGGAGAAACGGCGCATCGGCGAGCATGTACTTTTCCTGCCGCACCACTTCCTCCACGGGATACCTCTTCTGGAAGATCGAGAGCAAGCGGTCGAGATGATCGGCGGCCGAGAAATGCTCTTCAACGCCTATTATTTTGAACTTCTTGTTCCGGGCCGGCTGTCCAGCGGCGGACTTATGAGGAAATCCCAGGATTGATGCGGCAGCCGAAAAACCCGCGAGCTTCATGAACGAACGCCTGCTCAACGAAATCATGTCAATCCTCCTCGTACGTGCAGATCAGGGTCAATCCTCTCGAACATCTTCAGGGGATGTTCGGCCATCATTTGACCCCTCCTTTATTCATAACTTCAACAACCCCTCTGCGTTGAGGCAAGAGATCTTTTCCCTGTCAGAATCGCTCATCGGGGTGTTTTCGAAGCACGCCACGCCGTCTTGAGGCGTCACCCACGGATAATCGACGGAAAAGAGCACCCGGTCGGCCCCGAGGGCGGCCTTCGCGCAAAGGAGGGCTTCCGGCCTATATTTTCCGCTCGTAGTGACCACTATGTTCTCTCTGATATACTGGGAGTAAAGTTTCTTGAGCTTCACCGGCTTGTGCGACATGACGTATCCTTCGTCGAGGCGTCCCAGGAGGAAGGGAAGCGATTCGCCCAGATGGCCGAGGATCAGCGTGACCTTGGGGAACGCGTCGAAGACGCCGGCGCCGATGAGCCGCAGCGCATGGGTCGCCGTCTCGACCCCCCAGCTCCAGATGGGCCCTTTCAGCTCCGGATGTCCCTCGTAGTCGGGACTCGGCTCGGCTGGGTGCAGGTAGACCGGCGCCCCGAGCTCCTCCGCCCGCTCCCAAAAGGACCAATACTTCTTCTCGTCGTAGTACTCCCCGTTTGTGCGGCCCATGATCAGCGTTCCCTTCAGGCCGAGCTGGACGACCGCCCGGGTAAGCTCGTCCGCCCCTGCTTTCGGGTCCCACAGGGGCAGGGCCGCAAAGGCGGCGAAACGGCCGGGATGTTTTCTCACCGTCTCCGCGAGGCTGTCGTTGATCTTTTTGACCGTCGCCGTCAAGGCCGCTGCGTCCTCTTTTCCGTCGTAGGTCGGATAGACGGCGTTGAGCACCTGCATCGCGATGCCGGACTCGTCCATGAGAGGCAGGCGGGTTTGCTCGATATCTTTCAGCCTGGAAAGGGGCACACGGACCGTATTGACGTCGAAGGGCGGAGCGCCGATCGCGGTGTAGGCAGGGCTCGCCCAGTGTTCCTCGATGGCGATCTTTTTCCCCTGCTTTCTCGTCTCGGAACTGCCGTCCTGCGAACGAGCGGTCTTCGAACCTCCATGGAGAATGGAGGAGAGCGCCAGAGCCGCGACCGCCGTCTTTCCTAGAAACTCTCTTCTGCCCATTTTGTTCTTCATACGTGATCGTCTCCTTGTGCAGCAAGGCTTTCCTCTTCCCGCCCGATGACAGCTTCCCGGGAGGGGGAACGAGGGCAGTCTTGTTCGCCGGTTTTCGCGGCTTCTCCTCAACTATTGCATATGGACAAAGGCGGCGCAAGAACAAAAACAAAAGCGCGTCCCGGAAGACTTGCCTGCCGGCTCTATTTTCTCGTTCACCGACGCCGACCCAATAGGGTCAGGCACCACACGCACCGGGGAGGAACACTGGAGGATAAGGATGTTTGATCTAGTTATGGAATTATGAACAACTATAGGGCACGCAGCGGCCCCAAGGAAAGTGGCCCCGGACACTTTACGGGCAGTATCCTGGGCCCAAAATAGACGGTAAATTATCGAAATAATTAGTGAAAAATGGTGGAGGCGGCGGGAATCGAACCCGAGTCCCAAGCAAGCCTAAGTCTAATAATCTCAAAT
>CAYZAF010000105.1:0-2283 GCA_964476435.1 uncultured Syntrophaceae bacterium | reverse complement strand
CGCGGACTTCATCGGGCCCATCTGGGAGAGCGAGTACGTGTCAGGGCAGAAGGGGGAGGACCACCTCGTCGTGAAGGCTTAAAGGGGAGCGGCCCGGTCTTTAGCGCCATATGGTCCTCGCGAATTTCACCAGGATCAGGGTGTCTGCCCCTTTCGTAGGGTTGCTTTTGGCCCGCTCTAGTACTCTGAACCGTGATTTCTAATACCTTCCCATTATTCTCTTTCCTTCTCGACCATCATAGTCTAAAGTATGAAAGGCTTCCTATCGTATGACTTTATCTACGCCCTGAATACCGGAAGATCATGGCGAATGGGCCTGTCAAGGAATTCAGACCGCGCCAATGACGCACCAGCGCCCGAATGCTCCCGCGTCGCACGTACACCCCATGCTTCTAGGGCCGTGGTGAGGGCGATGCTTTCGGCTAAAAAGGGCGGATTGGAAGTCTGAATATCCCGCCAGAGGAGGATATTGTGGCAATCGAGAGAGAAAAGCTCGTGGAGATGTATCGGTTGATGGTGCGCATCAGGACGTTCGAAGAAAGGGTTCTGAAAGAGGTATCAGCCGGCGTTATTCCCGGGGCCGCGCACCTCTATGCGGGCCAGGAGGCGGTTGCCGTCGGCGCCTGCGCTACTTTGAGAAGCAACGATTTCATCACGAGCACGCACCGGGGCCATGGTCACCTCATCGCAAAGGGGGCACGGACGGAGCTGATGATGGCTGAGTTGTACGGGAAAAAGGCCGGGTACAATAAGGGCAAGGGGGGGTCCATGCACATTACGGCCCTCGATCTCGGCATTATGGGCGCGAGCGGCATTGTCGCCGGCATGACAGGCATTGCCGCGGGGGCTGCCCTTTCCGCCCAGATGAGGGGGACCGACCAGGTGACGGTCTGCTTTCTGGGCGACGGCGCGACGAATTGCGGAAGATTCCACGAGGCCATCAACCTCGCCTCGATCTGGACCCTACCGGTTGTCTACGTGATCGAGAACAATCTTTACGGTGAAAGCACGCCCATATCGGACGTCTGTAAGCTCGTTAACTTGAGCGACAGGGCGAAAGCCTACGGCATACCCGGCGAGACGATTGACGGCAATGATGTTCTGGCCGTCTATGAAAGGGTTGGCAACGCTGTTGCGAGGGCGCGCCACGGAGAAGGCCCAACCCTCGTCGAGTGCAAGACCTACCGCCACTACGGCCATTTCTGCGGCGACCCTCAGACTTACAAGAAAAAGGAAGAGGCCGACGAATGGCTCCGGAAAGACCCTATCCCGAGGTTCAGAAAGCTTCTCATCGAGACGGAAGTCCTCAGCAGGGCCGATGCGGACGCGATCGAGGGGGAGATGAAAGAAGAGCTGGATCGGGCTGTCAAGTTTGCCCTCGAGAGCCCTTACCCAGCGCCGGAGGAAGCGCTCGAAGACGTCTACGCCCGATAAGGAGGAAGCGATGCGAGAGATCACCTATTCTCAAGCCATAAATGAGGCATACGACGAGGAGCTGAAGAGAGACCCGACCGTCTTCATCATGGGGGAGGACATCGGACAGTACTGGGGGGCTGCGTTCGGGGAAATGCAGGGTCTCTACGCGAAGTACGGGCCGAAGCGCATAAGGGAGACACCCATATCGGAAACAGCCATACTCGGTTCTGCCATAGGCGCAGCAGCCACGGGCATGAGGCCCATCGCCTTTCTCTTCTTCGTGGACTTTCTCGGCGTCTGTTGGGACGAGATATGGAACCAGCTCACCCCCATGCGGTACATGTTCGGCGGAAAGGCAAGACTGCCTGTGACCATCACGTGCTACAGCGGCGCGGGCATATTCAACGCGGCCCAGCACTCCAAGTGCGGCGAAGGCATCCTGATGAGCATCCCCGGGCTCAAGATCATTACGCCGTCCACGCCTTACGACGCCAAAGGACTCCTCAAGGCGGCCATCAGGGAGGACAATCCCACCATCTACTTCGTCAATAAGTTCCTCCTCCTCTCCGGCCTTCAGGGGCCTGTGCCTGAGGAAGAATATACGATACCCCTCGGCGCTGCAGACGTGAAAAGGCAGGGCAAGGATGTCACTGTCGTGGCCCTGGGAACCATGGTACACAGGGCCCTTGCAGCCGCGGCGACGCTTCAGAAGGAGAAGGGCATAAGCGTCGAGGTGATCGACCCCCGGACCGTAGTGCCCCTCGACAAGGAGACGATCTACGCCTCCATAAAAAAGACGGGCAGGCTCGTGATCATGGACGAGGAGCCCAAGACGGGGAGCGCATCGGCTGAGATCGCTGCCCTTGT
>CAYZAF010000104.1:0-1740 GCA_964476435.1 uncultured Syntrophaceae bacterium | reverse complement strand
GGGCCATGACGTCCTCCAGCAGCCCTGGGATCAGCCTCAAGCAGGAAGGCATCTCCTATCTGGCTGCCGACGAGCTTCCCGGGGTGATCGTGAACATGTCGAGGGGCGGGCCCGGCATGGGGAACATCTCACCCGCCCAGTCGGACTACCTCCAGGCAACGAGGGGAGGCGGCCATGGGGACTACCGGACCATCGTGCTCGCTCCCTCGTCGGTCCAGGAGATCGCAGACCTCATGCCAGTGGCGTTCGACCTCGCTGATGAATACAGGAACCCTGTGGTCGTGCTCGGGGACGGCATGCTCGGACAGATGATGGAGCCGGTGAGCTTCGACGCCATAGGGCCGCCCAAGGAGTACGTGAAGGACTATATCCTCACAGGGGCGGAAGGCAGGCCCTCGCGCATGGTGCGCTCCCTGCTCTTCGACGTAAAGGAGGAAGAGGAGCACAACTGGAAGCTCTTCAGGAAATTCCAGCGCATGGAGCAGAACGAGGTGCGCTTCGAGACCGAATTGGGCGACGACGCAGAGATGATCGTGGTTGCCTACGGCACGGCAGCGAGGATCGCGAGGGGCGCCATCAGGAGGCTCAGGCAGGAGAACCTCAAGGTCGGGCTCATCCGCCCCATAACCCTCTGGCCTTTTCCCAAGAAGGCGATCCTGGAGGCAGCCAGGAAGGTGAGCGAGTTCTTCGTGTTCGAGATGAATGCGGGACAGATGCTGGAGGACGTGTTGCTTTCCCTCGAGGGGCAGGGGCATGTCCACTTCTACGGGAGGCCCGGAGGGGTCATACCCACGCCGGTGGAGCTGTACCGCATCATTTCGCGCCATTACCACCAATCGCTGAAGGGGAAGAAAGGGTGAAGAAAGTCTATTCCAGGCCAAGGCTCCTCAAAGAGGCCCACTTCCACTACTGTCCCGGGTGCGGCCATTCCATCGTGACCCGCCTCATCGCCGAGGTGGTCGATGAGATGGAGATGGCGGGCAAGGCCATCTGCGTGGCTCCCGCAGGATGCGGCATGCTCGTCTACAACTACTTCGATTTCGATACCCTGGAGTCCGCCCACGGACGGGGTGCGGCAGTGGCCACCGGCATCAAGCGGGTAAGGCCGCAGAACCTCGTCTTTTCGTATCAAGGCGACGGCGACCTCGCTGCCATCGGCACTGCCGAGAGCTTCCATGCGGCGAACAGGGGCGAGCTGATCTCCATCATCTTCGTGAACAACGGCGTATACGGCATGACAGGCGGCCAGATGGCGCCCACGACCCTCCTCGACCAGGTGACGACCACATCGCCCTTGGGCAGGACGTCCGTGAAGGAGGGGCACCCCGTGCGCATGTGCGAGGTCCTCGCAGTCCTGCCGGGCACCTCCTATCTGGAGCGCGTCGCGGTCAACAAGCCCTCTGCCATCCTCAGGGCAAAGAAGGCAATCGCCAAGGCGTTCGAGCACCAGCTCAAGGGGACCGGCTTCTCCATGGTGGAGATCCTCTCGCCCTGTCCCACGAACTGGAAGATGGGCACCATCGACGCGTGCAGATGGATCGCCGAGGTCATGACCAAGGAGTTCCCCCTCGGGGTCGTGAAAGAGGCAGCATGCTGATCAGGACGATCTTCTCAGGCTTCGGCGGGCAAGGGGTCCTCTCCATGGGCTACACGATCGCGAACGCGGCCATGCGCGAAGGCAAGTGCGTGACCTATCTGCCTTCCTACGGCGTTGAGGTGCGGGGAGGCACGGCGAACTGC
>CAYZAF010000103.1:0-8621 GCA_964476435.1 uncultured Syntrophaceae bacterium | reverse complement strand
TTTGCTTCCCCTGGCCCTCTCGATCACCACAGCCTTCACATTCTTTGAACCCATGACTGCGCCGAGTCCCCCTCTTCCGGAGATTCCCGGCCGGCCTGCGGCCCTAGGATGGATTATGGCGGCGTATTTCACGAGGTTCTCGCCCGCCACGCCTATGGAACATAGATCGAAGTCATTGACGGTCTTCGAAAGACTCCGTCTGACCTCCTCAGGGGTCTTTCCGACAAGATGGCTTCCGTCACGGATTTCCACTTCCCCTTGCCTGACGAGGACATAGCAAGGCCCTTGCGCTTTTCCCGCGATCGTCAGCGCGTCGTAGCCGGCCTGCTTGAGGCTGCTGGCAATTCTTCCTCCCATGCTGGAATCGAAGAAAAGGCGAGTCTGCGGCGACTTGGCTGCGAGGGTCAGGCGATCGCATCCCGGCACAACCGTGCCGGTGAGCGGGCCCGTGCCGAAGAAAAGAATGTTCTCTTGCGAGAAAGCATCCTGTCCGGCAGCCATTCTTTCGCTGAGAATCTTGATTCCCAGGCCATTCCCCCCCAGAAACCTCTTGAACGTATCATCGGGTATTGATTCAATGCTCGTCCTTCCCGAGCCTAAATCAACATTTGCCAAACATCCCATCACGCTGTCCATACTATCTCCTGCCCTTCAGGCAAAAGCCTTAAAGGCAGCGGGCCGTCGCTTCTCATGCGCGTAAGGCTTACGCTAGCGCCCCTCCGTCGACGAGAACGGTGTGGCCCGTCATGTATTTCGAGGCGTCCGAGGCGAGGAATAGGATTACACCGGCAAGATCATCGGTTTCCGCGATCCGACCCAGGGGTACCGATGCCTCGTACTGTTTCAGGAATTGTGAGTCGCTCCAGCTGGCTCTACTGAACTCCGTCCTCGCAAGTCCTGGCGCAACGGCATTAGCCCTTATCCCATAGGCGCCCAGTTCTCTGGCGAGCACGCGCGTCAGCATCGCTATGCCTGCTTTTGTGACAGAGTAGCCACCCATGCCGGGAGTCACTTTGAACGCATACTGAGAGGCGACGTTGATAATGACACCGCTTTTCTGATCTACCATTTTCCTGGCCACTGCCTGGGAGCACAGGTAGCATCCCTTCAGATTGGCTTCCATGAGCCTGTCCCAATCGGTTTCCGACATATCGAGAAAGGGCGATTTGATCATGATGCCGGCGTTGTTGACGAGAATGTCGATGCGATTGAATTCTTCCACGACCTTTTCGACGAGGCGCTCCACATCCGCTCTCCGGCTGACGTCTGCTTTGAGAGAAAGAGAACGGCGACCGAGTTCGCGGATCTCCTCGGCCACCGCATCAAGTTGGCCATCGTCAGCCACGAGGTCGCATACTGCAACATGACTGCCTGCCCGTGCGAGGACAAGGGCCGCTGCCTTCCCTATCCCCCTCCTGCCGCCCGTCACCAGGGCTACTCTATCCGTCAATGAGAATTCTGGCATGGTCACCGAAACCTCCTTTCATCTCCGTTATTCCTGAACCATCTGCTTTTTTGCCCACCACCCGTCCGGCCCTTCCGTCAATAATTGATGTGTTGTCCGCAGCTCACGGGTATGGTCTGACCCGTAATCCCGCTTGATTCATCTGACGCGAGAAACACCACGGTCCTTGCCACTTCTGCTTCCTCAACAATTCTCTGCAGCGAGGAGCCCGCCGCCAGCGCTTCCATGATCTCCTCGAAGGGCCTCCCTGTTGCCGCAGCCTTTGCCTTCATGGCATTGGTGATGTGCTCACCCTTGACAGGCCCAGGGCTCACCGCATTCACACGAATGTTGTATGCTCCTACTTCGATCGACAGTGATTCCGTAACGCCGATGAGGCCCATCTTTGCGGCGCAATAGGCACTCCTCAAGGGAAAACCCGACCGGCCGTCCCCGGCTCTGCCGCCTTCAGAAACGATGCTGACTATGCTTCCGCGGCGCCGGGGGATCATATGCTTCAGCACCTCCCTGGCGCAGAGCATACTCCCGGTGAGATCGAGAGCGATCGTCTCGTTCCATTTGGCCAACTCCATGTCGACGATCCGTGTCGTTGGTCCGGCAACGCCGCTGTTGTTGACCAGGACATCCACCTGGCCGAATTCGCGGACCGTCTCCGCTACCATCTGTATGACTTGTTCCTCCACGGTCAAGTCCGTCTGGATGGCCTTTGTCCTGCCTCCCTTACTCCGGATTTCATCGCACGTCGCCTGCAAAGCCGACAGCGTCCTTCCTGCCGCGACAACGATGGCGCCCTCCTCGCTGAATGCGAGGGAAATCGCCCTACCGATGCCCTTGCCTCCACCCGTAACTATGGCTACTCTGTCCTTCAGTCTCATCGGTGTTTACTCCATTGGTCGCGCCTTCGACCACATTGAGGCTAATCCTTCAGTTCTGTGGGGCTCCCCGCTAAAATACCGTCGTCACTTCTCCTTTCGTAACACCCATTAATCCTGAGGGCCTCAACCTGGAGATTCCGTGAAAGATGCCTTCCCTCACGAAGACTCCCCGGGCCTTCCGATGACGGGCAGGTGGCCACCTGCCTCTCGGCCGCTCTTTTCGGAAACAAGGTTGTTCAATGCAACTATGTTCTGTTATACATTTATCAATAAGGAGATGTCAAGCACATTCTTCGCAAATAATTATCTTGATTAGCGACGGAAAATATGGTCGCATGTACAATCGAATGACGGGAAAGTCCTCGAAGTACAGACTTCAAGATTCTCTCGGATACCTCACGTATGCGGCCTCCGGCGCCATTCGGAAGCGGATAAGCCGGGAGCTAGCGCGAAAGGGATACCCTCTCGGGGCAGAGCAGTATGCAGCCCTCATATACATATGGGACGCAGATGGGGAACCTCAGCGGGTACTGGCCGAAAAGCTGTACAGGGATAAAAGCACGGTAACGAGGCTTCTGGGCCAGATAGAGACGATGGGGTACATTGAGCGCGTGCCCGGCAAGCAGGATACGCGGGAAAAGCGCATTTTCCTGACCGAAAAGGGAAAAGAGCTCATGGCAGAGGTCACCAAGTTGGTTTTGGAGATCCTACGGCTTGCCGTAAAGAGGATAGGGAGGAACGAGGTCAAGATCTGCAAGGACGTATTGAGACGGGTGCGGCAGAACCTGGCATAGAGAGCCGGCACCGTGATGTACCGGTAACGGACCTGCAAGCAAAACGCTTCGGGCTTGAGGGCCGGTGATGGTTCGGGCTGCCCCTAGTGGAGAGTTCTCCCCCCATCGACGACCAGGGCTATGCCCGTTACATATGAAGCGTCATCGGAAGCGAGGAACAAGACCGCTGAGGCTATCTCCGAAGGCTTGCCGAACCTTCCCATGGGCACCCCATGGATCAGTGCTTCCGCTGTCACGAGGCCAAGCCTTATCTCTCTTTCGACGAGCGGCGTGAGGGTAGCTCCGGGACAGACACAGTTGACGCGAATATTGTGTGGCCCGTAGTCGCCGGCGAGTTGGCGCGTGAGCGCCAGTATACCCCCCTTCGATGCGCTGTAAACGGGCATTTTCGGCAATCCGATGAGCGCGGTTGTGGACGAGGTATTGATGATCGAGCCTCCCTTAGATTTCAGCATCATGGCCAAGGCATGCTTAGCACCAAAAAAGACACCTTTGAGATTTAGCGTGATGATACGATCCCATTCCTCTTCCTTTAGCTCAACGGCAGACTTGAAGAGATTGGTTCCCGCATTGTTGAACAGAATATCCAGGCGGCCGTAACGTTTCTTTACCTCCTTCATCACTCTCTGCCAATCTGCCTCTTTGGTGACATCGCCCGGAATGAAAAGGCATTCTGGCGCATACTGCCTCAGTGCAAGTTCCGTCTCATGGCCTTCTTTCTCGGCGATATCGACGACAACCACCTTGGCGCCTTCCTGCGCAAACCTGATTGCCGTGGCTTGGCCGATTCCCATAGAGCCACCGGTGACGATCGCTATCTTGTTTGTCAGTCGCATCTTCTCCCCATAGGGTCTCTAGAAATCGTTGACATTGCCTCCACCACCGCATCTATCTCCTCTGCGGTATTGAATGGCCCTAGGCTAAAACGCACCCCCCCGAGGGGACTGGTCCCTAGGTCTTCGTGGAGAAGAGGCGCACAATGAAGGCCGGACCGTACGGAGATGCCGAAGTCGGCGTCCAAGATGGCACCAACATCTTCCGGTCTCATTCCGTCGATGTTGCACATGAGCACGGGAGTGCGCTGCTGCCGGGGGGCTGAGGGATAGAGCGTTACCCTGTCGATGGCACGCAGTCCCTGAGAAAGTCTCTCGAGCAGGTCTATTTCGCGCTCGAGGGTGTGGTTCATCCCGGTTTTCGCAAGGTAATCAAGGCCGGCAGACAAGCCAATCACGCCCAGGAGATTGAGGGTTCCAGCTTCCAGCCGGTCAGGATAGGCCTGGTTGTGGAAGAGGCTGGAGGACTCGATCCCCGTGCCGCCGAACCTCGTGGGGCGGATTTCGAGCCCCTCAAGCAGGGCCAGTCCGCCGATGCCGCTTGGTCCCATCAAGGCCTTATGCCCAGTAAATGCAACCGCACTCACCCCCCAGGCCTGCATGTCGAATGGGACCAGGCCGGCGCTCTGGGCAACATCGAGGAGAAGAGGCACCCCTCGTTTTGCGCAGATCCTGCCAATATCCGAAGCAGGTTGAATCGTTCCCAGCACGTTGGAGGCGTGGCAGACGACCACCAGTTTAGTATCGGAACGTATAGCCCGGCCGATTCCGTCCGGATCGATAAGGCCGTTTTGATCAAAAGGGACGAGATCGAACTCGATTCCGATCTGTTCCCTTAGATGAAACAGCGGCCGCAGGACGGAGTTGTGCTCCAACCTGGTGGAAACGACATGGTCTCCGGGCCTTACTATGCCTTGGATCGCCACGTTCAAAGCATCAGTGGCGTTTGCACCGAATATGATCCGATCCGGGTCAGGCGCGCCGAAAAACTTGGCCAGTTTCCGGCGGGTCTCTTCGACCAGGAAACCGGCCTCAACAGCTAAGTCGTAGCCTCCGCGGTTCGGTGAAACGCCCATGCGCTGATAAGCTTCCAACATGCGCGTCAACACCTCTGGCGGCTTGGGAAAAGTGGTCGCGGCATTATCCAGGTAAATCAAGGGAGCCTCTGCATCTACAGGCAGCCTTTGGGATTGGGCAGTCCTGCCAACCGCCGGGCACCGTGGTTGATGCCATCCGGAAAGAGTTTTTCCACTTCCGACATACTCATGCCCGTGCCCTCCCTGAGTTGGCGGTTCAACGGCGCCCGACCGTTGACGGCGTAGAATTCGCGCAGGAACCTCACTACGCGCCAATGGCGGTCACCTATGGCTACAAGGCCGCTTTCATTCGCGAGAAAGTCAAAAAGCTCTTCGGACCAGTCGTAAAAGTCGTTCAAATATCCTTCTCCGTCGAACAAGACCTCTCGACCCGCGATGACGCGCATCTGGAGGCTGCTTTTTTTTGTTTCAGGTCCCTGGGACTCACTCACCCGTCTACTTTCCCAAAGCCGCCCTGATTTTGTCCGGCGTTGCCGGCAGATCGCAAATCCACACGCCGACTGCATTTCTGATGGCATTTATGACCGCCGGTGCCGTTGGGACTAAGCACATTTCACCGACCCCGGTGGCGCCGAACGGACCGCTGGCGCGCGGTGTTTCCACTAAAATCGTTTCCATCTCAAAGCTCTGCTGAATGGTGGGAAACTTAAAGGTAAGCCAGTCCTTGGTTTTCCCAGCCACGTAGATCTCTCGCAACGCATACCCCACACCCATGTCCATCCCGCCTTCCAACTGGCCGGTTAGATTCTGGGGGTGGATGACCGTGCCAGCATCCACAGCTGTGGTGATCTTCAGGATGGTGGCCTCTCCACTGACCGTGTCGACCTCCAACTCGACCAACTGCACGCCATGGACTTCCGACACGTAGGATGGTCCTTGTCCGGTCTGGGGATCCATGGGGCCTGGGCCTTCGTTCCTTTTTCTGCCCACATAGCGATTGGGCTTGCCGGCGGCAATAAGGTCTTCCGAGGTCTTTGCCCCAACGTCCTGCATGGCTGCCTTTAGCTGGTCCAATGCGCTCGTGAGCGCACCGCCGATCATGTAGGTAATACGGCTGCCTGCCGCGGGACCGCTGGCCGCAGTCTCGTCAGTGTTGCGGGTGTGGAGTCGTACTTTCTCAAGGGGGATATTCATGAATTCAGCGGTCAATTGGGTCAGCATGGAGTCATTGCCCTCGCCGGGGTCGGCTACAGCCGCATAGATGCTGATCCCCCCGTCTTTGTCCAGCTCGGCAGCCGCCACCGCTGCCTCTCCGGTCCTCCCGATGCCGTGAGCCCCGGCACCCAGCCCGACGCCCCGTTTGACTCGGCCTGTCTGGTGAAGCCTCGCCTCTTTGAGAGCGCGCTCGTAGTGGGGGCGAAGGGCTTTCATGATCTCCGGAAAAGGCCACTCTTTCGCAATCCAGCCCGTTGTCTTTGCCTGGCCCTGTCTGAGCGAGTTCTGCAATCTAAATTCAAAAGGGTCTAGGCCAAGCTTGAGAGCCAGCATGTCCAAGGCAACCTCGAGGGCAAAGGCGACCTGGGGCTGCCCGTTCCCGCGCGCAGCGCCTCCCCAAGGATTATTGGTGTACACCATCCTCCCGCGGGCATTGATATGGGGGATGTGGTAGGAGCCGGAGAGCGTTATCAGGGCGCGCGCGATTGTCGGCTCGAAATAATATGGGCCTTTGTCCGCCACGATGTCGTTACAATAAGCGGTCAGATTGCCTTGGGCGTCCGCTCCCAGCTTCACCTCCATCTCAAACGGGATACTCTTTGCGGTCATCAGCATGCTTTCGGCAAGGCCGGGTATGTAGCGAACCGGGCGCTTGAAGTGCACGGCCGCTGCCGCAGCGATGCCCTCCGACGTAATATGGGATTTAAGACCGAACTGTCCCCCGGAGTATGCCTCGATGTAGGTCATGTTTTCCCAGCCGACAGCCTCCTGCAGAACGGCCAGATCTCCGTGGATATTGATACTACGCCCGATGACCACCAGCTTGGCGTCTGCGTCCTCACCCTCGTCTTCCCAGTACGCGACGCTGGCCTCCTGTTCCAGGGGCGCCGTATAGTTGATTTGAGTGCTAAAACGTGCTTCCACAATTGCCGCAGAGTTTCGCAGGGCTTCTTCGGCATTGCCTTTGATCATCGGCTGATCATAACATAGATTCGGAACATCCGCATGAACCCTGACCGCATCACTGGCCATGGCAGCAGCGGCATTTTCCAGCACCGGCAACATCTCCAGGTCTACTTTTACCGCCGAAAGAGCTGCTTCCGCCTCAGCCAGCGTCTCAGCCGCCACTGCGAGAATCGGATCGCCGACGTAGCGAACCTTGTCTTTGCAGAGTATCTCGGCCCTCTCGATTCTCAAGAGGTTGGTTCCCCTGATGTCGGCGGCCGTCATCACGCCAGCCACGCCAGGCATCTTTTCCGCTCGTGAGGCATCGATAGAAACGATACGGGCATGAGGCACGCTGCTGCGAAGCACGACCAGCTCCAGCGCCCCCCGCATCCTGATGTCTGCCCCATAGTGGGCTCCTCCGCAAGCCTTGATCATGGCAGAGGGCCGAGGGTGGGAAACTCCCAAGACCGGGCCGGTCGATCTCGGACGGACCTGATCCGGCTTGATTTCACCTCTCGTGAATCGCCCAGCCAGCTGAACTGCCTCGATTATTTTTTTGTAGCCGGTGCAACGGCAAAGATTTCGACGCAACGCCTTCTTGATCTCCTCTGTCCCGGGATCCGGGTTCGTATCCAGGAGGGCCTTAGTGGCCATGATCATGCCCGGCGTGCAGTAACCGCATTGAATCGCGCCGGCGAGGACAAACGCGTGCTGGATCAGATGGGGGTTTTCGGAGGTGCCGAGGCCCTCTACCGTAATCACTTTGGCGCCGTCAAGGCCGGCTGCTTTGGTGAGGCAGGAAAGGACGGCTCTGCCGTTTACGATCACCGTGCAGGCGCCGCACTGCCCTTTGCGGTCACAGCCCTGCTTGGTACCGGTCAATCCGAGATCCTCACGCAATATGTCCAACAATACTCGCCCGAGGCCTACAATAAACTGATGCGGCAGTCCATTAACGGTCAAATTGACGCTTTTCACTTCTTTCTCCTTCAGTTAAGGTATTCACTCGCCAGCAACAGGCTTATGCGCCTTGAAATAGACGTACGGGGGCAAAGAGAGTCCACCCTTGGAATCACTGTCATTGGCATGGCCCAACCTCCAGAAAGCCTGATTCATGGTCACGCCATGGCAGGGATGCGGTCCGAGCGATAGCCGCTGGAATCAAATCTTGAACTCATCGAACGTCTCCGGTGCGAAGAGCTCTTCTGTGGTCATAGGGCGAAGGGAAAGCCCCTGCTCGTACGAGTAGGTGCAGAGGGCTTCGATCGTCTGCCTGTTCTTCTCAATTCCGTAAGGCCACCAGTCATCGCCCATGAGCTTCCTTGTCTCATCCACATAGGAGATGAGCCAGGGCAGCGTGGCATGGAGGGCGAAAGTCTGTTTCATGCTCTGCAGGGTAAGATTCTTGGAAGCGAGGAAAGCCTTGTAGAGCGACACGGCCACCCATGGGTTTG
>CAYZAF010000102.1:0-1588 GCA_964476435.1 uncultured Syntrophaceae bacterium | reverse complement strand
CTTTTGAATGTTCCAAATCAATCCCTCCTCCTATCAGTCTCTCCTAGGGAGCGGTAATGAGATCCCTGTCAATCACCATCTTGGCGTAGAAGCTTATGCCCTCGAGGAGAATCATCGCCCGCTCTTCACCTTCCAATTCCCTCTCGAAAATCCCGCCGAGTCCCTTGAACGGCCCATCCGTGATGAAGACCTTCTCGCCTTTCTTGAATCTCCTTTTCTCGATCTTGGCGACGCCGTTCGTGAGCCTTCCTCTGATAAAATCTATGAACTCCTCCTGAAGGGGCACCATTTTTCCGCCAAAGGTGACGATCTTGTTGACCCCTCTCGTGTACTTCACCATGTGGTAGTCGTCTACCGGGTGGAACTTGACGAAGATGTAGTTGGGAAACATGGGTTCCACTACGTCGGAAAAGCGTCCCTCCCGGTATTTCCTCAGCTTGAGCTTGGGGTTAAGCACATCATAGCCCCCCGTGGATAGGTTGTGGGAGGCCCGGTTTTCGTTCTTCGGCTTCGTATTTACCACAAACCACTGCTTCATTTGAAGACCTTTTCACAACCGGCTTTGTCAGGAGAGGGTCATGAACGCTTGCAGCTCAGGGATGGATATGCCTTCTTTCGCCAGAAGCTCTGCTTTCACCTCAAGTCCCAGGCCAAAGCCGCCGAGCGAGCCATCACCTTTCACGATGCGGTGACAGGGCACGACGATGGGAATAGGATTCCGCTTCAACGCCTGACCGACGGCCCTCGCACCCTTCCCGATGCCGAGCGCCGCGGCGATGGCTCCGTACGAGGAGACCCTTCCGTAGCCGATCTTTCTCGTTTCCTCGAGGACAAGCCGGGTGAATGGCCTTACATCCGCGAGGTCGACAGGCACGTCGAACTCAATTGGCTCGCCGTTGAAATATCGGTACAGGAGCCCTGCCGCTGCCTTGAAAGCGCCGGGCGACTCTTCTGCTCCGGGGAATTCTTGATTGATCCTTTCGCGGACCTCCCCGGGCGAGGCAGGGAGCAGGTCGAGCCGGCACAGGTGGCTATTCCGGGCGTAAAGCACAACCGTACCAAGGTCAACGTCGAGGAGAGTGAATTTCATACCATAGTGACCCTAATTTGCAAGGCCCGCCTTGAAATCATGCATTAAAGATAGCATAAAAGGGGAGGGGATGGAAGGCTTTATAAGGTTCATCGGAACGGGCGGGGCGCGGGTCGTCGCGGGCGGCCTTGAAGGAAGAGACAGGGCTCGAGGTGGTGGCCGCCTACGACGGCACGAGAAAAGATTTCTGATGGCGGGTCACCCCTGCCGGGATTCCAGTCGCTCTCTCAGGCGTCCGCCCTGATGGGGAGGAGCAGCCGGAATGTGCTCCCCCGGCCTTTGGTGCTTTCCACCTCTATCTTTCCCCCGTTAGCCTCCACCAGTTTTTTCGTGAGAGAAAGGCCTAGCCCCGTGCCCTCGCCCCGAGGTTTTGTCGTGAAGAACGGCTCGAAGATGCGTTCGAGGTGCTCTTCGTCGATGCCGATGCCTCCGTCGCTCACCGATATCCAGGCATAGTCCGCGTCCCTCCGGCCGGTCCGTACAAGAACTGCTCCGCCT
>CAYZAF010000101.1:0-4819 GCA_964476435.1 uncultured Syntrophaceae bacterium | reverse complement strand
CGCAAGGCGGGTACCCGAGAGACTCCCGCAAGGCTTGCGAAAGAAATGGCTCCGCCACGGGTCAAACGGTACTTTATTTTGCGTAATGCTCTAACTCGGCGCTATCTTTGTTGCCTTCGTCATCTGCTCCTCGATGTACTGCAAATGTACACCTTCGTCGCTCCTTCCTCGGCGCCTCGATATCGTCATGACTTGGAATTGGAATTAGTCATTACGGTGAAAAAGGGCCCATCGTTTCGCTTTAGGCGTTCGCCTCTGCCGCTCTTCCCTCCCCGTATTCCGACAACATCTTTCTCAACTCATCCCCTTCCACGATCTCCTTCTCCATGAGGAGTCGGGCGAGATTATCAAGGACTTTGCGCCGTTCCGAGAGGATCTTTCGCACCCTTTCGTGGGTCTCACCGATAACCCTGGAGATCTCTTCGTCGATCTGGGCTGCCCTTGTTTCGCTGTAGGCCTTGCCGGAAGCATAGGTCTCCGGGAGGAACATGGGTTGGCGTGGGCGCTCGTAGGTCACGGGCCCCAGAAGATCGCTCATGCCGTACTCGGCGACCATGGACCGGGCGATATCCGTCGCCCGCTGCAGATCATTCTGGGCCCCTGTGGAGATGTCCCCGAATACAAGCTCCTCCGCCACCCTGCCTCCCAGAAGCACGGCCAGCCGGTCCAGCAGCTCAGGCCGCGTCATCAGGTACCGGTCCTCGGTGGGCCGCTGCTGGGTATAACCGAGGGCCGCAACCCCCCGGGGGATAATGGAAATCTTGTGCACCGGATCCGCGTAGCCCACTGATTCCGCTACGATTGCATGGCCAGACTCGTGGAAAGCGACGATCTTCTTTTCCTGAGGGTTCATGAGCCTGTTCTTCTTCTCCAGTCCGCCAATCACCCTGTCGATCGCCTCGTCGAACTCCTCCGTGCCCACCGCCTCCCTGTTCTTCCTGGCAGCCAGAAGGGCGGCCTCGTTGACAAGGTTGGCTAGGTCGGCTCCCACGAATCCCGGGGTGAGGGCCGCGATCTTGCGCAGGTCGACACCAGGCGCCAGGAGTACACCCCGCGAATGGATTTTCAATATTGCCTCCCGTCCGTTTATGTCGGGGCGATCCACGACGACCTGCCGGTCGAACCTTCCGGGCCGCAGGAGGGCAGGATCGAGAATCTCCGGCCGGTTCGTGGCAGCCATGATGATCACCCCTTTATTCGATTCGAATCCGTCCATCTCCACGAGGAGCTGGTTGAGTGTCTGCTCCCGCTCGTCATTAGCGCCGAGAACATTTATTCCCCGGGCCTTCCCCAGTGCATCGAGCTCGTCGATGAAGATGATGCAAGGCGCCTGACCTGTCGCCTGGGAGAACAGATCGCGCACGCGGGATGCTCCTACGCCGACGAACATCTCCACGAACTCCGACCCGCTGATGCTGAAGAAGGGCACCTTGGCCTCCCCGGCAACGGCCTTTGCGAGGAGGGTTTTGCCCGTGCCCGGCGCGCCCACGAGAAGGACCCCTTTAGGGATCCTCCCCCCGAGCCTCTGGAATCGCTCGGGGCTCTTCAGGAACTCGACCACTTCCTCCAGCTCCTGTTTGGCCTCATCGATGCCCGCGACATCGGCGAAGGTGATCTTCGTCTCGCTCTCCGCAAAGACCTTGGCCTTGCTCTTGGCGAACGACATGACCCCCATGCCCGGCCCCATCTTTTTCACGGCGTACCGCCAGATCAGGACCATGATGCCGATAGGGAGGACCCAGGAGAGGATGCTGCCCAGGAATTTGCTCTCGTAACGTCCCGAGTAGTCGACATTGTGGCTGTCCAGGTCTTTGACGAGGTCCGGATCATCCACCCGGACGGTGATGAACTGCTCGCCCGGCTGTTTCTCTTTTCCCTTCAGCGTCCCCGTGATGTTGTCCGGGGCGATGGTCACTTTTTCGACGTTGCCCTGAGCGAGCTCCCGTTTGAATTGACTATAGGGAATCGTCTCTACTTTCTGGGAAAGGACGTACTGCTGCAAAATAATGATGAGGAGCATCGCGATGAGGAAATACCAGATGCTGAAATGGGTCTTTCGGGGCAGGCCGCCCTTCTTTCTCTGGCCATCGCCGTCGTCGAGAAATGAGCGGAACTTTCCCAATATGTTGTCATCGGGACCTTTCTTTTCATCTTGGACGTCGGACACCGCACCCCCCCTTTTTTATGGATTGCCGGGGCAATCCCTGAACTGCCCGTGTTCCTAGTGTAAGCCGATGAGGGAGGGCTTTCAATGGGGAAAATATGGGTTGTTCCTTGACAGGATGGGAACCTGCGATTATGTTCACCTCAGATTATGAGTATATGCTCTAATCTATCCCCGACCGGACGCATGGATGCTGGGGATTTTGAAAGCGAGATGGATGGCCGGATATCAGGAAAGAGGGAAGGACTAACGAGTACTGATTGGCCGTTCTTTCAGTGGCGTCTTAGGGGATTGCCCTGGCGAGGAAAGAGCGGACGCGGCCACCAATGCGTAAGAGGAGGATGTGCTCATGAAAACGCTAAACATTTTTCTATCCGTTCTCGTTCTTCTTCTCCTGT
Organism: uncultured Syntrophaceae bacterium; assembly: GCA_964476435.1. GTDB lineage: Bacteria > Desulfobacterota > Syntrophorhabdia > Syntrophorhabdales > WCHB1-27 > CAVVNC01. Next base: position 2,257 of record CAYZAF010000101.1, on the reverse strand, counting down.
TCGGCGCATCTGGCTACGCTGCGGAGGGATCCATGAGAACAGTTTCGGGACACGTGGCTGCGGTGAGTAGTCAAGCAATCGTGGTGGATGTGGGAAGCGGACAAACGATGCTTGACGTGGGTGCCATCATACAGCCCGGCACAGAGCTGATGGTGAATGGGAAGAGCATGCCCATTGGGGATCTTGCCGAGAAGGTCAAGGTAGGTGACACCGTTACCCTCAAGTACGTCATGACCGACAACCTTTACGCAAAGGAGATCGTGAAGGGCTAGGACAAAATCAAGGGCTAGACCTGAAAAGGCGCCGGATGCGGGCCCCGGCTGGGTCTAGCCCATCACGACGATCTTCTCACCGACGATCGGGGGTTGTCCCAGCGGCCTTCTCATTTCTCTTCCAGCACGCACTCGACCGTGGTGCCCCCATTGGGACCGTTCCTTATGTCTAGGGAGCCGTTGATGAGTTGCGCCCGGTACTTCATGAGGCGAAGGCCCAGGCCCTTGCCCTCCCAGGGGGTGCCGGAGATGCCTTTGCCGTCATCCTGCACCCGGAGCCTCGTTATTCCATTCGCCTGGGTCAGGAGGATCTCGATGTGCCTCGCTTCGCTATGCCTCTCTGCGTTGACCACTGCCTCCTGGGCGATCCGGAAGAGCTCCGTAGCGGTCGTTATGCCCACATCTATCTCCTCGGGTGAGAAAAGGGCCACGCAGGAGACCCCGGTGATGTTGTGCGCCCTCTTCACGAGTTCGCGGATGGCGTGACAAATGCCCCCTGCTTCAAAATCGACCAGGACTAGTCCCCTCGCCAGATCGCGTACCCGGCCGATAGCCTGATTGACAAGGTCGGTGAGCCTCTCTCCCTCCTCCGCCTCGGCCAGTGATTTCCGAGCGAGGTCCTGAGACATGGACTTGAGCTTCAGGGCGATGCCGGTCAGCTGCTGTCCCAGGTTGTCGTGCAGGTTCTGGCCTATCTCGAGTCTTTCCGCGGTGCTTATGTCGAGCACTTCCCGTTCGAGCCTCTTTCGTTCCGTAATGTCCCTCATAATCCCCTCGAGACCGATCTCGATGCCCCCGCTTGAATACTTCTTTGAGGCAGTGATGAGGCAGTCTGCCGTGCTCCCGTCCCTCTTCTTGATCTTAACCTCGAAGTCCTTCACGGATCCCGTCTCCCTCAACTCTTTGAGGAAACCGCGCCTCTGCCGCGCATCGACGTACATGTCCTGCGTCTTCAGCGTAGACACGTCTTCCCGATCATAGCCGAGGAGGTCGAAAAACGCCGAGTTTCCTTCCAGGATTCTGCCTGTCGGCGTGGCGATGAAGATGGCGTCCCGTGAGTTCTCGAAGAGCCTGCGGTATTTCTCTTCGCTCTGTCGCAGCGCCTCTTCTGCCCTCTTTGAGTCCGTTAGATCGATGACTACCCCTCGAAAGCCGACCACGACGCCTCGTGCCTTCATGGCAGCGGCGCGGATAAAGACGGGGATCTCAGAGCCATCCTTTCGCAGCGCTAGGTATTCTCCACCCCCGGACCCGGACCCCTTGAGGAGATTTTGCGCGTCTTCCGCCAATCTCGCCCGGTCTCGCGGTGCGATCACGACATCGTAAGGCCCGCCCTCCAGCTCTTCCTTGCGGTAGCCGAATGCCTGGAGGGCCTGGAAATTCACGTAGACAAGGCGCCCCTCCATGTCCGTTTCGAAAACAGTCTCCGGCAGCAGCTCCGAGAGGTCTCGATATCTCTGCCTCGATTGCTCGAGCTCAGCCGTTCGCTCCTGCACTTTGTGCTCCAGCTCGTCGTGCGCTTTCTGCAGCTCCTCCCCGGCAAGTTTGCGCTCAGTAATGTCTATAAAGCTTTCCAGCAGGCATTTGCGCCCGTTTATGGTCACGGCAACCACGCTCTTGATGACGGGGATCCTCCTGCCGCTCCGGTGGATCATCTCGCATTCCCTGTTGTCCACGGCCTGAGCAAGGTCGGCAACGGGACAGGCTCCCTGCTCCACCGGACAGACGTGGTCGTGACAGACAATTCCGATCATGCTCTCCCTGTCGACCCCCAGGAGGTCATTGGCAGCGGCGTTCATGTCAACGAGCCTGCGGGTCTGGCTGTCCACGACGATCACGGCGGCCTGCACTGATTCGAGTATGGTCCTCAGATAGCCTTCCCTCTCCTTGAGCCGGTTGCCAATGACCTTGAGCTCGTGTTCGAGGCGCTCGCTGTTCATCGTGATGAAGCCGAAAGTGCTGAGGACGCCCGCGGCCACGCTGAC